>JAEVZE010000473.1 GCA_023392395.1 Bacillota bacterium | reverse complement strand
GTTTAAAACCGCCTCGTCCAGTTCGTCCGGCGCCAGCGCGCCGTCGCCCAGAATGCGCACGTCAAACGGCACGCGCTTTTTCGTCATCTGCTCGGTCACATCGAAAAACGGCATGCGCGCGGCGCGCTCGTCGTAGGCCACCGAATAGCTGAGCAGGTCTTCGCGGTTGCCCACCACCAGGTTCTCGCCCTGGCCGCTCTGAAAGTCGCGGGTCATGTAGGATGCGTACCCATACAGGACCAGCACATTGGCGATAGAATCCTTGGTGATCAGGCGGTCGTGCTCCAGGAGGAACTCCTGCACCTGCCTGCCCGCATCCTTGGGGGCGTGGAAGCTGTCATAGGTCGCGTTGCCCAGCCAGGCGCCGTAGGGGAACGCCATCGAGCAGCCGTGCGCCGCCACCTCCATCATGAACAGGCGGTAGTAGTCATCCGCCTTGCCCTCCCGCACCAGTTCCACAAACTTGGGCATGAAGCCGTCGTAGGGGCTTTCGGCCAGCACCAGCGGCTTGTCCTGGGTATACCCAGCCGCGAGCCTCAGCCAGTTGTGGCGGCGCAGGATCGTCCGCCGAAGCTCGGTGACGCACACGTCCACCGCGTCCAGCGACGGATAATAGAGAAGGTGCATGTTGGTGAAATTGCCGCTGACCCTGATTTCGGCGTTCAGCTCTTCCCGCGCGTAGGTCCGCGCGTAGACCGCGACTTCGCGGAAGTAGCGGTTCTGGGTCTCGACGAGAAACGCCCAGTACAGGCCGGAGAGCGGGATGTTGAAGAAATCCTTCGGCCAGTCCACGTTTTTTCCGCGCAGGAAGGCGGCGTAATCAAACGCGTCCAGGTCCACGCCATCCAGTTCCGCGGGCAGCGCGCCCTCCTGGGCTTTGCGCTTCAAAAACTCGCGGAACAGCTTCAGGCAGTCCTTGCAGAAGCAGCCGCCAAAGCCCATGGAGCAGATCGGGGTTTCGCTTTCGTCCAGCTGGATCGCCCGCGCGCCCGCGTCCAATTGGATTTCGATGGTCTTTTTGAGGTACATCCGCCACACGGGGTTGTTGCGGCACATGCCGTGGCAGGTCTGGGGAAGGCCGTCCACCTCCACCCAATGGCTGTGGGTGGCCTGGCCGTAGAGGTCGCGGGTGGCGCATTCCTCCCACAGGTCGGTCACTTTTTCGCCGTCGGAGTTATAGAGCCCGCCGGGGAAGTAGTCCTCAAATTTTTTGCCGAAAAGCTCCCAATGCTCGTCGCGGGTGAATTCGCCCAGGCCGTAGCGCGCATCGCCGGGGCCGGAGCGCATCAGGTTGATCTCCCGGATCGAATGGCCGTCCTCGCTCAGCTTCACCGGGAACTCCCAGCCCTGCGCTTGGTACACCACCGCGTAGGGCAGGATGCCGCGCGCGCGGCATTCCTCGTTGAACTCCTTGTCGTTCAGGTAGCCGTGAAACCGAAGCTGCGGCGGGATTTCTCCGTGTATCTGCCGCTCGAGAAACGGCAGCGAGAGGGCGCCGCTGCCCATCATGCTCCAGCTGAGCATGGTGGCGTGGGAGCGCTCCATATCCTCGACCATGCCGATGTGCTTCATCGTGTGAACGGGGTGGCAGTTGGGGCGGCCGGGAAGCCATCCGTAGCAGTAAACCGCTCTTTCCATGAGGGGTTATCCTTTCACCGCGCCCATCGTGATGCCGCGGATAAATGATTTTGAGGTGGCGAAGAACAGGACGAGCAGCGGCACCGTGCCCAGCGTGAGCGCGGTGATCTTGGCCGCGAGGTCGTTGCGGTACGCGGAGTTCAGGTTGATGATGCCGATGGGCACCGTGTAGGTCTCGGGCTTGTTGAGGACAATCAGCGGCACCAGGAACGAATTCCAGTTGGTCACGAAGTTCATGAGCGCCAGGCTCATCAGCGCGGGCTTGATGCAGGGCACCGCGATCCGAAGAAGGATCATCGGCTCGCTCGCGCCGTCGATGCGCCCGCTCTCGATCAGTTCTGTCGGAAGCGCACCGCCGATGTAGTTGCGCATCCAGTACACGCCAAAGCCGGTCGCGGCGGGCGGGATGATCAGCGGCAGCAGCGTATTCATCCAGCCGATGGCCTTCATCTCCACGACGAACGCCACCAGGCCCAGCTGGGTGGGGATCATCATCGTCACCAGAATGAAGTTGAACATCGCCTTCGAACCCCGGAAGCGGTATTTCGACAGCGCATAGCCGCACAGCGTGGAGACCGCGACCGAGAGAAGAGTCGCCAGCACTGCCACGATCAGGCTGTTCTGGTAGTAGAGCTCAAAATGCGCGCTGAACACGGTCTTGAGGTTCGCGGCCAGGTAGTTGCCCGGCAGCAGCGGAATGCCCTTGTAGATGTCCTCGGTGTACTGCGTGCTCATCATCAGCATCGTATAGAACGGAAACACGAACAGGACCGCCAGGAGCAGCATGAAAATGGTCAGAATGATGGATTTCCCCCTGAACGCGCGCATTACTGCTCGCCCCCTTCCAGCCCCTTGCGGCGCATCAGCACGAATCCGATCGCCGAGAACAAAAGGATGAACATGAACAGCCCGTAGGCGATCGCCGCGCCCTTGCCGTACTTCATCTGGCTGCCGAACGTGGTGTCGTACAGGTTCCACACGGTGGTGAGGGCCGCGCGGCCCGGGCCGCCCACCGCGGCGGTACCGCCGCTGGCGGAGATCCAGGGCGAGAACAGCACCTTGGGCTCGTCAAACAGCTGAAAGCCCCAGATGATGTTCATGATGATCAGAAATTCGGTGATGGGCCGGAGCATCGGCACGGTGATGCGGATGAACTTCGTCCAGCCGGACGCACCGTCCACGTCCGCGGCCTCATACAGTTCCGCCGGGATGCCCAGGATGCCCGCGTTGAAGAAGATCATGTGATAGCCCAAATATTTCCAGCAGATCATCAGCACCACCACGCCGCGCGCCAGCGCCGGCGTGCCCAGGAAGTTGATGTTCTGGCCGATCAAGCCCATGCTGGACAAGATCCGGTTGAATACGCCGCTGTTCCAGTCGAACAGCAGGCTGAACAATACGCCGATGACCACGGGGATGGTCAGGTACGGCGAAAAAAACGCCATGCGAAAGCCGCCGCTGCCCTTTAAGAGCTTAGAGTTGAGAGCGGCGGCCAGCACGATGCCGCCGATGATGACGATGGGCAGGTTGCAGGCCATGAAAATCAGCGTGTTTTTGATGGAGGTGAGAAAATAGGCGTCCTTGGTGAAGATGTTCACGTAGTTTTTGAAACCGACGAAATCCCAGTCGGAAAACCCGTCCCAGTTGGTCAGGCTGATCACGAACGAATAGATCAGCGGATAGAAGTTAAACGCCAGATAGATCGCGAAAAACGGAAGCACGAACAGGTACGGCCATACGTCCTTGCCCTGCGGCCGCCTGCGCTTTCCATAGGTTCCGGTCATTCGCAGCACCCTCCCCACTTGTTATCAAAATGAGCCGGCACCGGACTTATGGGGTGTTTCGTAAGAATTTGAGGGCCAAACCGGCGGCAAACCACGGCGTACCTTCTGATCGTTCCCGGCGACCCGTGCGCCGGGAACGTGTTTCAGGAGCCAGTGCGCACACTGGTGGAGGAAACAATTCCGCCCATCAGCAGGCCGCCCGGAAATTCCTCAGAATTTCAGGCCTGCGCAGACTTCCCTCTTCGCGTTGAAAAGTCCCGAAGGAATTTTCAACGCTTTTAAATGGCCGGGGAGCGCATGCCCCCCGGCCATTCAGGATGCGCTGATTACTGGAGATCTTCGATCTTGTTGCGAAGCTCCGTCTCAAACAGCTCGACCGCGCCGTCCACGCCCAGAGAGCTGTCGTTGTTGACCGCTTCCACCACCAGGTTCCACGCCTCGTTGATCGTCACGTCGTACACCGACACGGGGCGGACCTTGATGTTCTCCATGGCCTTCACAAACAGGATCTCGCCCAGGTTCTGGTCGCCGAAGTGGTCGTTGTAGAGCTTGGCGAACTCGGGATCCTTGTACGCGCCGGGGCCGGAGATGTTGAACTGCACGGTTTCATACTGGGAAATGGTGCCTTCGGTGGAGATGAGCCAGCTGATGAAGTCAAACGCTTCCTTCTTGTGCTTGGCGTCCTTGGGGATCATGTGGCCGCTGCCGCCCCAGCTGAAGCAGCCCTCGGGGGGGATCATCAGGCCCCAGCTGTCGATGCCATCCGGATCGTTCGGGCCGATGACGTAGTTGGG
>JAEVZE010000430.1 GCA_023392395.1 Bacillota bacterium | reverse complement strand
ATGCGCAAGGGCGGCGAGATGTTGCAGCCCATCCAGCCCATCCTGATCCGAACCTATGAGCAGATCGACCGGCTCGTCAAAAACAAGGGCCGCATCGAGGGCGTCCCGACCGGATACCGGGAACTGGACGACCTTCTGACCGGCCTGCACCCCGGCGAACTGGTGCTGATTGCCGGGCGTCCTTCGATGGGCAAGACCAGCTTCGGCATGAACATCGTGGAAAACGCTGCCATCCGCGGAGGCGCGAAGGCGGCGGTGTTTTCCTTGGAAATGCCCGCCGAGCAGCTGGCCATGCGCATGATGTGCACCGAGGCCCGCGTCGACATGCAAAATGTCCGCCGAGGCGCGCTGTCCGACGACGAATGGCTGCGCCTGTGTGACGCTATGGGCAGCATCGGCCAGGCGTCCATCCACGTGGACGCAACCAGCGGCATTACCGTGCCCGAGATCCGCTCGAAGGCTCGAAGGCTCCAGATGGAGAGCGGGCTGGATTTGATCATGATCGACTACCTGCAGCTGATGAGCGGCGCGGGCAAGTTCGGCAGCCGCCAGGAAGAAGTCAGCTCCATCTCCCGCGCGCTCAAGGGCCTGGCGCAGGAACTGCGTGTGCCGGTCATCGCACTGTCACAGCTTTCCCGCGCGGCGGCGAACCGCTCTGACCACAAACCGATCCTGTCTGACATTCGTGACTCGGGCGCCATCGAGCAGGACGCCGACGTGGTGATGTTCATCCACCGCGAGGATTATTACGACAAGGAGACCGAACTCAAGAACATCGCCGAAATCATCATCGCCAAGCAGCGCAACGGCTCGCTGGGCACGGTGCAGTTGGGTTGGCGCGGTGAATTGACCTGGTTTGTGGACCTGTCGCCCGCCGCAAGAGAGGCCATCCCGCCCGGATAGCGCCCCGAACCAGACTTGAAAAAACTGGAAGTTTGTTACAAAACTATTTCCTAGTATTGCTTTTTTATGTAGAACTATGGTATAATCTCCGCATGTTGGGCTTTGCCCGCGAGTATCCAATTTGCGGAGGTTGAACGATGAAGAACTGGGACGCATGGAAGAGGCCACTTTGCGCGCTGCTGGCGGCGGTACTGCTGCTGGTAACGCCGCTGGACGGCGCGCTTGCGGCCCGGGAAGCGCTGGTGAAAGCGGCCAGCGTCACCGCGCGAGCTTCGGCCGACGGCAGCGGGAAAGCGGTCTTCAAGCTCAAAAAGGGCGCGCGGGTGACGGTCGCCGCCGTCAAGGGTGGCGTGGCCCGTATCACCTACAAAGGAAAAACCGGATACCTTCTCACAAGCTGCCTGAGCCTCTCCGCCGCGGAGGCGGAAAAGAAGATTCTGCGAGAGGCGGTCGTCTACAAGGCGGCCAGCACGTCCTCTCAGAAGCTGGGCAAGCTGGAAGCGGGCGAGATGGTGCAGCTGCTTGACACAAAAGGCAACTGGGCGAAGGTCCAGCAGGGCGATCAAACCGGCTTCATCCTGAAGAATTCGTTCGAAGCGCCCGAGGTGAAGCAGGCCTCCAAGGTTTCCTCCAAAACCACTAAAACCACGGAAAAGTCCGCCGAAAGCCAGAAGACGCTGACCACGGAAGTAGACGCAAAGTTCTTCGCCAGCGCCAGCCAGTCCGCGCCGTACAAAAAGCTCCCGGCGGGGACCAAGGTGACGGTACTATCCGAAAAGGGCGGCTGGTACAAGGTTACAAAATCCGGTACGACCGGCTTCATGCTGAAAAAGGCGTTTGTCAAGCCGGCGGTCAAGGCGACCCAGGCCCCCGCGTTTAAGACGATCAAGAGCGGCTCCACCGGGGCGTCGGTGCTCAAGCTGCAGAAGCGGCTGGAGGCGCTGGGGTATCTAGATGTCATCCCGAACGGCAAGTACGCTTCCACCACCGCCAACGCAGTCAAGCTGTTCCAGTCGATGAGCGGCCTCAAAAAGACCGGCGTGGCGGACAGCGACACCCAGTCCGCCCTGTATGCGCCGAGCGCCAAGAAGTCCGCCATGCTGTCGGCTTCCGTGAAGCCCGGCGACAAGGGAACCGGCGTTCAGCGGCTGCAGATGCGCCTCAGGTCCAAGGGATACTTCCTGGACAGGGTCAACGGGGTGTACGGTGCCACCACCCAGACGGCGGTGTCGGCCTACCAGGCCGCAGCGGGCCTCAAACAGGATGGCGCGGCGGGTCCGGCGACGCTTCGGAGCCTCTACTCCGCAAAGGCCCCGAAGGCCGCGAAGCCTGCGGCGACGCCTGCGCCCAAGCCCACCGCGACGCCCAAACCGGCCGCGACGGCCACGCCCAAACCAACCGCGACGCCCAAACCGGCTGCAACGGCGACGCCCAAGCCCGCGGCGACGGCCAAACCGGCCAAACCGTCGACGGGTAAGAGTTCCTCCAGCTCGTCTTCCAAGGCCGAAAAGGTGATCTCCATCGCCAAGGCCAAGCTGGGCAAGCCTTATATTCTCGGAACGAACGGCCCCAATGCTTACGATTGTTCCGGCCTCCTGATGGTCGCCTATGGCGCGGTGGGCATGTCGTTTCCGCACTCGGCCTGCACCATCGGCTATGGAGCCGGCAAAAAGGTCAGCCGAAGCGAACTGGAACGCGGCGACATCGTGTGCTTCAACACGGTCTCCGACGGCGATCTCGTGGACCACGTGGGCATCTACCTGGGCAACGGTTCGTTCATCCACGCGTCGTCCGGGTTTGGCAAAGTGGTCATTAGCTCGCTGACCGGCTACTACGCAAGCGCATTCTCGTGGGGAAGGTCCGTGCTCTAAACAAACAGAAACATATTCGGGGGACAAACGCTTGGACATCCGGCTGGTCGCGATGGATCTGGACGGCACGCTGCTCGATTCCAACAAACGCATATCGGACGAAAACGCCCGCGTGTTGCGCGCGTGCGAGGCGAGGGGCATCAAAATGGTATTCTCCAGCGGGCGCAG
>JAEVZE010000424.1 GCA_023392395.1 Bacillota bacterium | reverse complement strand
CGACGCGATAGGCTCCCCGTCCTCCGGATCAAAGGGGAGGCTCACGTCGCAGAATTGCTCGCACAGGCGGCCGCCGTCAAAGAAGATGCGGGTCTCATAGATTGCGCCTTCGACGTTCTCGGAGAGCGCCAGCAGCTTCACGCCCTGCTCCTCCCGGATCGAAACGTCCTTCCGGTCGCTCGACGCGCGCAATTTCCCGCTCACGTAGCCCAACGCGACCCGCTCCTGGCTGCTCAGCCGGTTGGCGCTGCCCATGCTGCGATAGGATTTGACGCTGGAAACCACGATCATCAGCGCGCAAAGCGCGAACAACCCGATCAGCACGAAGGCGAACAGGCCGCTGATGCTGTGAAGACCGCGCTTCGCCCTGCTCATGCGCCCTCATCCCTTCTCAAAACCGAGACCGTCGGCATGATGTTGGACGCGAACGCATCGTAGGACACGATGAAGCGGTCGTCGTCGAATTTCAGCGCGTAGTTGGCCTCCAGGTATTCAAGCGAGGGCGGGTACTGCCCCTCCGTGGCGTAGCAGGTGACCATCGCCCGCCGGACGGCCTCGCGCAGCTGCCCTTCCTGCGCGGCCTCCGACTTGACGTCCGCCGCCATAATCGCCCACGCAAACGCGCCCGCCACCACGGCCAGCGCCGCCACCGAAACGATCAGGCCGCGAAACCCGTTCAGCGACCGCTTTTCATACAGATGCATGGCGCTCACCCCAGCGACGACATGAGGCTGGCCAGCGGCAGCATGACCGAAAGGAGGATGCCGCCGATGACGATGGAAAGCACCGCCACCAGCGTCGGCTCGATGGCCGATACCAGCCGCCGGATTCCGTCGTCCACCTCGTCCTGATACTGCTCGGCAAGCCGCTCCATGACCGTCTCGGTCTGACCGGCCAGAAACCCCACCCGGATCATCTTGCCGTGGATGGGTTCAAAGATGCGGGCGCCCTCGATGGCATCCGTAAAGGACTCGCCGCTTTCCACGCGGCTGGCGACGTATTCTACCTTGGACTTGGCGAGCTTGTCGGTCATCACGCCGGACATCATCTTCAGCGCCTCGTCCAGCGGAAAGCCGCTGCCCATCAGCATCGCCATCACCGACGCGAATCTTCCGGCGGACAGCTTGTCCGCGATGAAGCGCAGAGGACGGAACGCGCGAAGCAGAAAGCGGATTACGCCGTCGCGCTTTTGAGTTCTAAGCAGCACCGCCACCGTCAATACCAGGATCAGGATCAGCGCTGTCAAGATCAACACAAACGCGCCCGCGCCCATGCCGGCGTTCATCCGGGCGGCGGAGGCGCTGGTCAGGTCTCCGCCCAGGTTGTTCAGGATCTCCGAAAACATCGGCAGCACCTGCACCACCAGCACCACCACGACCACCGCCATCAGGACCACCATCAGAAGCGGGTAGGTCACGGCGCTACGGACGGTGGAGCGCACCTGCGCTTCACGGGCATAGTAGACCGACAGCCCCTGCATGACGCGCTCCAGCGTGCCCGCCTGCTCGCCAACCTTGACCATCTGCACCATGTAGGGCGGGAAGATGTCCAGTTCGCGCAACGACTCATAGAGCGAGCCTGTGCGCTTCATCGTCTCGTTCAGGCGGGTGAACCGGTCGCCGTAGCGGGTGGACTGATAGTTCTGGCACAGCGCGTCGATGCCGTCGTACAACGCGATGCCGCTCTTGAGCAAGAGCGCCACCTGTTCGCAGAACATCGCGGTCTCATCCGGCGGCAGGTATTGGGTGCGACCCATCGCTTGTTCCCCCATCCTTCTTCAGTAAACCCTCTCGGTCGTATACGTCGTGACCTTGAGGCCTGTAACCATGCTGGTCGTATCGTAGCGCAGCCACTCGCCGTCCAGCAATACTTCGTTCCACGCGTGGTAGAATTTGTCCGCGTAGCCGATCACCAGTTTGCACTTGATGCCCTGGGTGCGCAGCATGCAGGCCACCAGCGCGGAATAATCAAAGCAGATGCCCTTCTTGCTCTCCAGGGTATCGTCGACGTTTGGCAGGTAACCGCTCTCGACGGTCTTGGCCTTGATGTGGTCGTAGAGCACGGAACCTGTGACGAAGTCAATGACGGCCTTGGTCTTCTCCTGATCGCCCGGCAGCCCCCCGCACAACTCCTGCGCCTTTTTGACCGCGGCATAGGAGGCATCGTAGCGGACGTACTGGTTGGGGTACAGCGCGTAGCCAGTCTCGTCCGAGAGCTGGACCTTGACCTTCTTGGCGTAGCGCTGCGCGTACTGGCTGCCGCGGACCTGTTCAAACACCGTCACCTGATAGGTTCCATCGCCCATCTGCAGTGGAAATGCCTCGTAATCGCCGCCAGTCAGGTCGTAGGTGTAGGTCATCTCTCCCTTGGCGATGCGCAGCTTGAGCTTTTTCTTGCTCGAAGCCTTGACCATCAGGTAACCGCCAGATGCGTTGCTGACATCCACAGAAACGCCGGAGCCCTCGTACACGGTTGTGCCGGAGGCCTCCGGATATTTTGCGCTGGTTACATCCGAAAGAGACGCGCGGAGGGAAAGCGCGGTCAGCGCCACCACGAGCGCGAGGGCGACAACCGCCGCCTGATACGCGGTTTTTCGCCTCATTTCCATGTACGCGCGCGGCCTCCGTCCCGTCTATACTCCTTTATGTAACCATATATCGTATTATATCAGCAATATTCAAGCCCCGCAACGCATTTCTAGCTCTGCTTTTGCAACTTTACCTTCAATAGATGCATCGCGTCGGTGTATCCCTGGAATCCTAGGCCCGCGATTCTCGCCACGCAGGCGCCGGTCACATAGGAGTGCCTTCGGAATTCCTCCCGGGCATCGACATCGGAGATGTGCACCTCGACGGCGGGCAGGCCCACCGCCTTCAGCGCGTCCAGGATGGCCACCGATGTGTGAGTGTAGGCGGCGGGGTTGATGACGATGGCGTCAAACGCGCCGTAGGCCGCCTGAATTTCATCCACAATCGCGCCTTCGTGGTTGGACTGAAAGCATTTGACCGTCACGTCCATCCCTTTTGCGGCGGTCTCGATCTCCTCCACCAGGTCCCGGTAAGTCTTCCGGCCGTAGATGTCCGGTTCGCGGATGCCCAGCATGTTGAGGTTGGGCCCGTTGATCACCAGAATGTTCACGCTCGTACCTCCTGATTGAATCGCAGAATTACCTGCTCCGCGGTTTCCTCCGGGTAACATTGTAACTGAATTCCCGCGTCCCGGGCGGCCAGGTAAAAGGGCGCGCGCGCCTCGTACATTCTTTCGAGCGCCTCAAGGCCCGTGGACAGGGGTCTTCCGCCGGTGGCCAGTTCATTTAAAGGCCGCTCCAATTGCACCACGAAGGCGTTGGCGCGGAGCAGCGCACGGTTATCCTCGCTCATCACCGCGCCGCCGCCGGTGGCGATGACCGCCCCGCGGGCCAGTGCCGCCTCCTGGACCGCCTCGGCCTCAAGCGCCCGAAAGCGCGCCTCGCCCTCCCGTCGGAAGAGCTCCGGGATTGGCCCGTAGTGCTCTTCGATCATCTGGTCGGTGTCGTAAAGCTGCCGCCCCATCTTCTCCGCCACGTAGCGGGCGACGGTGGACTTCCCCGAGCCCGGCATGCCGACGAGCGCGATGGAGCGCGTCTGGCGGGCCAGCCAATCCAATGTATCCGAC
>JAEVZE010000392.1 GCA_023392395.1 Bacillota bacterium | reverse complement strand
ATTTGACGCCGTGCAGGCGCTTCAGCTTCTCGGTGATGTAGGCGCCCTTCTCGCGAACGCCCTCAAGCAGCGCGTCGTCCAAACGGCTGAGCACCTCCACCGCGCCCGCGCAGGCGACGGGGTTTGCGCCGAAGGTGGAACCGCGATCGCCAAAGCCCAGCACGCCCTGCGTCTTTTCATTGAGCAGCGCAGCGCCGATGGGCAGGCCCGCACCAAGTCCCTTCGCGCAGGTGATGATGTCCGGCTTGATGCCGTATTGCTCGCATGCAAACAGAGTGCCGGTGCGGCCGATGCCAGTCTGCACCTCGTCCACGATGACCAGAATGTCCCGCGCCTGGCAGTACTCGGTCACCGCCTGCACGTAGGACTTCTCCAGCGGCACGATGCCGCCCTCGCCCTGCACCATCTCCATCATAATCGCGCAAACAGATTTGTCAAGCTTGGATAGCGTATCCTCCACGTTGGGCAGTGCGCGGATGAAGCCTGGGGTAAAGGGCATGAAGAAGCGGTGGAAGCTGTCCTGCCCGGTGGCGGAGACGGTGGTCACCGTCCGGCCGTGGAAGCTGTTCTCCAAGGTCACGATGCTTGAGCGCCCCTCGCCGTACTTGTCAAAACTGTACTTGCGGGCGGTCTTGATGGCGCACTCGTTGGCCTCCGCGCCGCTGTTGGCGAAGAAGACCTTTGCCATGCCGGCTTTGACGCACAGCGCCTCCGCCACCTTCCCGCAAGGCTCCGTGTAGAAGAGGTTGGAGGTGTGCTGGAGTTTGTCCAGCTGTCCCTTGACCGCCTCCAGCCAGCAGGGGTCGGCGTAGCCCAGCGCGTTCACGCCGATGCCGCTGGTGAAGTCGATGTACTCGTTGCCCGACTCGTCCCAGCAGGTAGCGTTTTTGCCATGATCCAGCGCCACCGGGAACCGGTTGTAAGTTCCGGCCACGTAAGTCTGATCTTTCTTGCGAATGCCCTCAAAACTCATGCCAGCACCTCATTTCACAAACATTGTGCCGATGCCCTCGTCGGAAAACATTTCAATCAGGATGGAATGGGGAATCCTGCCGTCGATCATGAACGCCTTTTTTACGCCGTCGCGCACCGCTTTTTCGCAGGAGCGCACCTTCGGGATCATGCCGCCGGATACCTTGCCGCCCTCGATCAGCTGATCCACCTCGTCCACCTTGACCACCGGGATCAGCGAATCCTCGTCGTTCACGTTATTCATGAGGCCGCGGATGTCGGTCAGCGCGATCATGTTCTCCGCGTTCAGCGCGGAGGCGATCTCGGCGGCGGCGGTATCGGCGTTGATGTTATAGGCCATGCCGCTGTCGTCCACGCCCACGGTGGCGATGACTGGGATGTACCCGTCGGCCAGCGCGTTCAAGATCGGCGCGGTGTCGATCTTCGTGACCTCGCCCACGTAGCCAAGCTCGGGCTTTCCTTTGAGCTTCTCCGCCTGGATCATGCGCCCGTCGATGCCGCACAGGCCGATCGCCTTGCCGCCGCACACGCCGATCAGGCTGACCAGGTCCTTGTTGGTCTTTCCGGCCAGCACCATCTGCACCACCTGCATGCTCTCCTCATCTGTGCATCGCAGGCCGTCCACAAACTTCGAAGGAATGCCCAGGCGCGACAGCATCTGGCTGATCTCCGGGCCGCCCCCGTGCACCAGCACCACCTTGACGCCCACCTGCGCCAGCAGCACGATGTCGGTCATGACCGCCTGCTTAAGGCGCGGGTTGATCATGGCGTTGCCGCCGTACTTGACCACGACGACCTTGCCAGTGTACTTCTGGATGTAGGGCAGCGCGGCGGTGAGAACGTCCGCGCGCAGTTCTTCGGCGATGGTGTGCATCGGTTGACCCTCCTCAGGTTCTGTAGTCGCCGTTGATCTTGACGTAATCGTAGGTCAGGTCGCAGCCCCAGGCGGTGGCGTTCGCTTCCCCCTGATGCATGCCGATGTCCACCCGGATTTCCTTTTCCAACAGGATCTTCTTGGCGGTCTCCTCGGAGAACGGCACGCCGTTTCCGTCCGCGCAGACCTGGATCTTCCCTGCGGGCGACGAAATGTGCACTTCAATCTTGCCCACGTCGAACTCCGCCTCCGCGTAGCCGATGGCGCAGAGGATGCGGCCCCAGTTGGCGTCCGCGCCGAACATCGCGGCCTTCACCAGGCTGGACATGACCACCGATTTCGCCACAATCCGGGCGGTCGTCATATCCGGCGCGCCGTTGACGGCGATTTCGAGTAGCTTCGTCGCGCCCTCGCCGTCGGCGGCAATCATGCGGGCGATGCGGGTGGCGACTTCCTTCAGGCCGGACACGAAGGCGTCAAAGCATGTCCCTTCCCCGTCGATCAGCCGGTTCCCCGCCAGACCGCTGGCCATGATGGACACCATGTCGTTGGTGGAGGTATCGCCGTCCACCGAAACCATGTTGTAGGTGTCGTCCACCACCAGCTTCAGCGCCTTTTGCAGCATTCCGGCCGAGATCGCGCAGTCGGTGTTGATGAAGGACAGCATCTTGGCCATGTTGGGCCGGATCATGCCGCTGCCCTTGGCCATCGCGCCGATGGTGACAGCCGCCCCGTCCACTTGAAACTCAATCGCCGTCTCCTTGGGGCTCAAGTCCGTGGTCATGATGGCCAACTGCGCCTCGTGGGCGCCATCCCTGGAGAGCTTCGGGGCCAGCGCCCGGATGCCCGATTCGATCGTGGTTAGCGGCAGCGGCTGCCCGATGACGCCGGTGGAGCCGATGATGATGTCCTTGGGGCTCACGTTTAAAGCCGCACCCGCCAGCTCGCACATCTTTTCCGCGATGTACACGCCGTCCGCGTTGCAGGTGTTGGCGTTGCCGCTGTTGCAGATGATCGCCTGCGCAATCCCGTGCTGAAGGTTTGCCCGGGTCACGGTGATGGGTGCGCCATACACTTTATTTTTGGTATAGACCGCCGCCGCAGAGCAGGACACTTCGCACTTCACCAGCGCCAGGTCGTTCTTGACGCTGCTTTTTTTGATGCCGCAGCAGATGCCACCCGCGATGAATCCCTTGGGCGCGCATACGCCGCCTGAAACGTCACGCATCGAATAATCCTCCCCTAAAGAAGTGTCGCGTACTCGTCCATTCCCAGCGCGATGTTCATGTTCTGCACTGCCGCACCCGCCGCG
>JAEVZE010000341.1 GCA_023392395.1 Bacillota bacterium | reverse complement strand
GGGTAAAGGAGTAGGACGATGGAACTTGAAAGAACGAAACGATCCCCGGCGCGCCGGGCGGGCCGCGCTCTGGGCATCTTTTTCGCCATGATGCTCGCCGTGACGCTGATCGGGCGCGGGCTGGATTCCCTCACGCTGCCGGTCGTGAAGCTTTCGCGGGTGCAGAACGGCCCGTTGAAACACGTCGTGGAGATGACCGGGAGGCTCTCGGTGGCGGAGGAGATCCCTGTCGTCGCCCGGAGCGGGCTGACCGTCTCAAACGTCAAGGTTCGGGCGGGGCAGCATGTGGAAGCGGGCGAAACGCTGATCCAATTCGACGCGGTCCGGCTTACAAAGCTGCTTTCCCAGAAACAGGCGGACCTTGCGAAGCGGAAGCTGCAAAGCCAGCTCGAGGCGATCGAGGGGCAGGATACCGGCGCGCCGGAGGATGACGAGGATAAAAAGAAGGCGGCCCAACAGGAACAGACCGGAAAAGAAAAGGCCGCCCTGAAGGCGCGGATTGCACAGATCGAGATCGAAGTGCTTCAGGCCGAGGTGGACGAGCTGTCCGGCGTCCTCTACGGCGGCGCGTCTGTGACCGCCTTGCAGGCGGGCACGATCACCGAGGTGATCGCAAAGCCGGGCGACCTGACCACGGAGGGCGCGCTGCTTCGGTTCGCGCCTGCCGAGGGCGGCCTCACCGCGCGCGCTGGCCTGGAAACGGACAAGGCAAAATATCTGACCGCCGGCGTGGCGGCGACCTATATGCTGTCCGGCGACTCGAGGTACCGGGATGGCGCGACCGTCCTGACCATCGCGGCCAAGGACGACGGATACGAGGCCTGCGTGGCGTTGCCTGAGGGCGAGGGCGCGTTGGGGCAGACCGTCGCGATGCGCGTGGAGCAGGACACCGAGAGCTTCGGGATGCGCGTGCCCATCGGCGCGCTGACCACGCGGGACGGGTCGGACGGCGTGCTGCGCATCCGGGAAGGGCAGAGCGTACTGGGAGCGCAGGAATACGCGGAGTTCGTGCCGGTCAACGTCTTGGATAAGGACATGCAAAACGCCGCGGTGGACGGCGCGCTGCGCGATGAGGACGAGGTCATTTCCTCGAGCTCAAAGCCCATTCGCGACGGCGACCGGGTCAGGAGCACGTCATGAAGGGGCGTATTCTGCGGACTATATGCTTTCTCTTGTTTGCTGTGTGCGTGGCCGCATCTCTTTTGACACTTCAGGATATGCGCCGGACGTGGGACTCCTGGACCGGTCCGATCGAAAAGCGGAGCGCCGCGGACATCCGCCTCGCGGCCGGAACGCTGCCCGGCCTCGACTGGGCGGCTTACGCCCAGGAGGCGGCCCAGGCGCTTGGCACGGCGGCATATCCCGGAAGGAACGCCAAGGCCGCGATCCTTCGGTTTGCCGGGTATCCGGACGTGATCGGGTTCTTTCCGCTGTCCTCGGGCCATCTTCCCAAGGCGGATGAGCTGGATGCCTGCGCCGTCGACAGCGCCACGGCCTTCGCGCTGTGGAACAGCCTGGACGTGACCGGGCAGCGGCTGATCTGCGATAAAAAGACGTACAACGTCGTGGGCGTCCTGGATGTGGACCAAAGGCTGACTCTTCTTCCCGCCCGCTCGGATGAAGAAATGGATCGCCTTGCCGTGCGCTCCCCGGATGGCTATGAAGCGCTGACCGCGCTGGAGGGCGCGCTCGGTCTAACGCCGGACGCGTGGTTTTTCGGAGACACGGAGATGACGAACGGACTGCTCTTCGCGTGCGCCGTGCCGCTGTGGGCGTTGTTGGGGATTGGGCTTGTATGGCTGAAAAGGCGCGGCGGGGCCTTCCGCCTTGCTGGCGACGGACTAGTCGTGTGTGCCGCACTCGCCATGCTTTTGTGGGCGGTTGCCTGCGTTCCCGTCCGGCTGCTGCCCGGGCGCTGGTCGGATTTTTCGTTCTATATGCAACAGTTCCGCGCCTGGCTGGGCCGGGAATTGCGCATGCCGGGCGCGCGAGATCTGATGCGGACAGCCGGGGCGGCGCGCGTTCTCGCCCTGAGCGCGTTCGCGTGTCTGACGCTCATAGGAGAAAGGATGTGTATGAGATGCGAAAGATCGCGTGGATGATTCTGACGGCGCTTGTGCTGATACCCTTCACTGTGCGGGCGGAGGGGCTGACGGCCGCCGCTCCGGTCGACCTGTACAAGGCGTTTGAGCGGTATCAGAGCTATAAGATGGATGAGAGTACCGGCGAATGGAACGCCTATGGGCGGATCGCGTCGCAGTTTCTCAATACGGTGGAACAGGGCGGCGCGCGCGGCTACACGGGCGGCGGCGTGTGTGTGTTATACCCTGGCGTCCGGGGCAGCCGGGATTTGGCGCTTGCCGAGCCGGTATTGTACGTGTGCCTCGTGCGCGGAACCCCTGTCGGCGCGGACGCGCTCAGCGTCACGGCCGGGGGCGTCCGTTACGACTTTACGGCGACGCCGGAAAAGGCAAAGATCGGCGCTTACGCCTGCGAGCGCTTCGCGCTGCCGCTGAACGGGGACGGCCTGAAGCTGCTCCGGGACTTTGCGGCTTCGGGCGGGGAGGTGCGCGTCTACGGCGACAAGCGTACGTTCCGCACCTCGATCCGTGAGGCCGAATCCTACAAAAATGCCAAGCAACGCGTGGAGGCGCTGTCGGTCGCCGCCGCGCGGGATTTCCTTGAGCAGTTTGACGAAGGCTACGCGCTGTGGGACCTGAACGAGGCGCGCTGGTCGAAGGACCGGCCCAGAATGGCGGCGACGACGCTCCAGGCGGAGATTTCCGCGCAGGACCTTCCGACGCTGGAACCGTCAACCCAGTGCCTTGACATCACCAAGCGCGCGGCAGTTAAGTGGTATCAGGAGATACTCAAGGACAACGCGTTTCTTTCGATCAAACCGAACGGGGTATTCGGCAAAGCCACGCGCGACGCAACGAAGCGGGCGCAGCAGTATTACGAGCTCCTGCCGACCGGGATGCCCGACCGGGTGCTGATGGAGCGCCTCGCCAGTGCGCAGGAAGGAACACCCGAACCGGCAGAAAACGCCGCCGAAGGAGCGATCGCTACCTATCAGGAGGACGGGAGGCTGACAATTCGGATCGATCGCGCCTGGATTGCCCGGGCGCTCGCGCCATCCCGCGCGGCGGACTCCATGAATTGGGTCTGGCCCGCGGACCGATCCAACCGGCTGTTGGTCGCGGACGGTGAAGCCGTCAATCTATCCGGTCAAATGCTTCAGCTCCCGCTGTCGGTTCAGGCGGAACTCGTCTTTGACGGCGGGCCGAGCTATCCCTGCACCCTCCAGTTGGAGCGCGACGAGGGGCAGGCGTTCGGTACGGAACTTTTGCCGCTTGGGAAAGGCCGGTTGGCGCTTGCCGCCGAGATCCCGGCAAGCCTGACGGATGTGCGCAACTTCTCTCTCGTCATACGAAACGCTAAAGTGAAGTAATCACGGTAAAGTACATGATCAGCGTTTTTCCGCATGGTTTTCAATGATGTCGCAGGCACACCGGCATCCATCCTCTTGCGCCAACTGCCCGGCCAGGCGCTCGGCGTTTCTGCGCACCTTTTCGTCCTCGAGCTGTCCTAGGCGCTCCGTCATGAGGGCGACGGTCAGCTTTCTTCTCGGGATCGGCTTCGGGCCTGCTCCGCAAGCATATACCTGGCTGCCCCAAAACGGCTGGTCTCCGCCAAAGTGGATGATGAGCGTTGGTTTCCCGGCCTGAAGGCCCGCAGCGGTCGTTCCTGCGCCGCCGTGGTGTACCACGGCCTTGACGCGCGGAAACAGCCAGCTGTGGGGAACGAAATCCACACAGAACACGTTCGGAGGGAGGTGATCCGCGCCGAAATTCCGCCACCCGGACGCGAGGATGGCGCGCTGCCCCGTGATTCTCAGGCTTTCCAGTATCATGCGCCGCATCTCCTCGAAGGAACCGCCGACCATACTCCCAAAGCCGATGTACAACGGCTTGTCCCCGCCTTCGAGAAACCGGAGCAAGCATTCGTCCATGGGAGCACTGGCCTCATCACCTAGTGGCCAGAAACCGGTGATGTGCAGGTGTTCGCCCCATTCCTTCGGCTTGGGCGCAAGAAACCGGCTGTAGGCGTAGAGTGTTTCGACGGGCTTTCCGAACATCGCGTGGTAGGAATGTCCGCTCCATTTCCCAAGGCCGAGGGCGG
Organism: Bacillota bacterium; assembly: GCA_023392395.1. Lineage (GTDB taxonomy): Bacteria > Bacillota > Clostridia > Christensenellales > Aristaeellaceae > JAEZHK01. The sequence goes on along the minus strand of JAEVZE010000341.1, from coordinate 9,551 downwards.
AGCGCCACGCGTTCAGCTCCTTCATTGTGAAAAGCGAGAACCCGGTCTCCGACAGCGAATAGCTCAGGCGGTTGTAAAATGGGCCGAGCGGCAGGGCGGGCATGCCGGGGATGGGCGCGTTTCCCGTCCTGTCAAGCGGGCAGAAGAGCGCCCGGATGCATGGAACGTGCAGGCTCTCCGCGACGTGGTAGGCGAGGCTGCCCAGAACCGTGTACAGGATGAGGTCCGCCGACTGGCAGGCGTTTAGGACATCGGCAAGAATCTCCGCCTTGTTCCGGTTCAGAAGCGCCGAAAGCCCCTTCAAGTAGGCCATCCCGGTGACCCCGTCGCCGATCAGCAGCGACATCATGAGGTCTTCATCCCCATGAATGGGGGCGAAGGAGAGACCGTGTTTTCCAACCAGGGGCTGAAACCTCGGGAAGGTGGCGATTTTTAGATGGTGACCGCGCGCAAGGAGCGCGCGGCCCAATGCCAGAAAGGGCCGTACGTCGCCGGTCGAGCCAATCGTGACGGCCGTAATGTTCATCGTCCAGCCTCCCTTGATCCGACGTTCATTGGGCTTTGGTTAGATTTTTTCTCAATCGATCGATGTGCGGCGTTTTCAGCCCGCTTTTTTGAATCAGCCGGTCGAACTCCGCCTGCAGCGCAACCATCTCCGACCTTGCCGCGATGCAGTGCTTTGCCATGGTAAGCTCCGCCAGTTGCGTTCCCATGACGGCCTTGAAAGCGACCGTCAGCATCCCTGCTGGCAGCCGCCAAAATGCCAGCTTGCGCGGCGTGATCCGGATGCCGAGCTTTTCCAGTACCGCGAACCCTTCCTTAATCCCAAGCACCATGTTTCGGACATCTTTCCAGGAGGCGGCAAGCCGCTTGTTGTCGCAGCCGTGGCCGTAAAGGGCGTTTGCGATGCTGGTTACCATGGCGACATGGGTTTTCTGCCACGCGTCCATATCGGCGCAATCAACGCAGGGGATGCCCGCGCGGCGAAACATGCCGATCAGGTTTGCCATCCTTTGCGATTTTTTCCCGTTGGCCTCGCCAAAGGTCGTGGTCTGGAAGACGCGCATCAGCCCCCGGCCGACGAAATAGCGAACGCCGCCGTTCAGCCGTTCGCCACCCGCGGAGGGGAAGCCGATCATCAAGCGCTCCGCTCCGACGGCGCGCTTCCATTCCTCATATCCGGCCGCGGTGTTCACGACAAACACGATGTTTTCCGAGCAATTGCGCGCAAGGCTCTCCAGCACGGAATCCACCTGGGTCCTCTGCACCACGACAAAGATGTAATCGAACCGTTCTTCGGGGGAGAGGCGCTCGACGGCCCTTGTCCGCTCGACCTCCTTTTTGTGTGATCCGGAACGATACAGCACGATGCCCTCGCTACGGATTTCTTCCAGGCGCTTGCCCCGGGCGAGGACCGTGACATCCTGCCCCGAAAGGCTGAGCTTTGCCGCGAAAATACTGCCGATGACTCCCGCGCCATATACCAAGATCTTCATTTTACCTTCTGCGCCTCAGGCTTTCTGACGCTGACAATCTGTATGTGGCCGATCTTACGCGACGCCTCCCGTTGGAAGCCGGCGCCCTCCAAAACCCGGATGATCTCATCCGGACCGTAAAACCGCACGTCGCCGGCGGGGGAGAACTGGATCAGCGGATTGAACAGGGCTCGCAGCAGGGATGGATAGTACACCTCCGCGACATACAGCATCCCATTCGGCTTCAACACCCGGAAGGCCTCTTTCGCAAACCCGGTCACATCGGGAAAGTGGTGGTAGGCCGCGCATACCGTCATGACATCAAAGAACGCGCCCTGAAACGGGAGGGCTTCGCAGCCCGCCTGCGCAAAGACCATCGACGGGTTCAGCCGCCTTGCGTTTTCTACCATCTTCCCGGAGATATCGACGCCGTATCCGGCAAAATCATGCTTTTTGGACAGCATCTCGAGCAGCCGCCCGTTCCCGCAGGCGACGTCGAGCACCCTGTCCCCGGTGGAGATTTGGACATTCCGCAGCAATTGTTCCTTGAATTCGCGGGTAAACCTTCCGTCAAAGGTATCGTCATAATGATCGGCCTTTTTCTGATAGCTCTGAACGGAGCGCCGTTCGTACTTATTTTTCTCCATCGAAATCTCTCCTCCAGTAAGCCGTGCCCCTGCATCATGCCGGAAGTAATATGGGAAAGCTGGGGATACGCCGGCTGGCCGCCCGTACTGCATATCAGGAAACCGTACGATTCGCGCCGGATGCTTTCGTGTGCAGCCATCGAGGATGTGCGAGGGTCACTTTCTTTCTGCGAATCCCTTCTCCGGACTCCATTCACAGGTGTCTTTTAGCTGATACCTACAGTTGCAGCAATCGTCGCCGTCTCCAAGCGTTTTTGTGCGCTGAAAACCGTTGCCCATCAGCCGGGAGAACAGGTAGTCCATGCGGCAGATACCCGGCAGTAGCCCGTCCGCCCCATGTTCGCGCGCGAAGCGCTGCATGGCGCACCGGGTGATGTCAATCTCAAACGCGTTCTCATCGATTTCCCGGTAGCGGATCATCCAGTCCCATGGATGCAGTTCGCCGCGCAGCTGGCGCAACTCGTGTGCCGGGGCCTCTTTACGGAGCCTGGAAAAACCGGCCCTGCCCATCCTGTGAAGAAACGGCCGGGGGATTGCAGTCGCGAGGCGCTCATTGATCAGCCAGATGATTTCTGTGGCTTCGTCCCGGCTCCGGACAAGCTCTGTCAGCGCCTTGTACCAGGAGACGTAGGCAGGGATAAACTGGAAGTTGAACCCAAAGAGGCTCTCGCCAAGGTCGGGAAGCTCCGGGGCGAGCTTTCGGAAGATCGCCCCGGAACGGCGTTTGAAATCAAGCCAGAAAGGCTTCCCATATCTTGCAATGAGCACTTTCCGGCTCCGGTCCATCGCAAAGCGGAAGATGAGCGCTTTCACGCACGCTTCCTCATCTTCCCAGCAACCTTGACCAGCTCATACCACAGCGTCGAGGCCAACGCCATGCCGACCACGATCAGTAATTGCTGTCCGGACAACGGCGCGAGCCTGAGCACGTTTGCCAGCGGCGTGTACAGGATGGCTGCGAGCCCCGCCAGCGTCACGATGTTCACCAGCCACATGATCTTGTCCCGCGCCAGGCGGCGGATCGAGTGTACGACGAAATCATGCTCGGAGCAGTTCACCTGCACCAGCAGGAGATTCGCCAGCATCACAATGCCCAGGCCCATCGCGCGCGCCACTGGCGCGTTGGCGGGGTCGCCTGCAAGCGTCCAGAAGTACGTGCCGAAGGCCGCCGCGAAGAACATGAGCCCCTGCAGCACACTCTTGACAAGCCCATTCCGTGTGAGTATCTGCTCTTTGGGATCGCGTGGCGGGCGATCCATGATGTCCTCTTCGGCCGGCTGACGTTCTAGTACAATGGAGCAGGTTGGGTCAATGATAAGCTCCAGGAGCACCACGTGCAGCGGCAGCAGGAACAGGCTCGCCGGGGCGATGCCCAGCATCGGCGCCAGCAGCGACGAAAGCGCAATCGGGATGTGGATCGTGAACACGTAGCCGACGGCTTTTCGGATGTTGTCGTAGATGCGGCGGCCGTCCTTGATCGTATCAACGATGGTTCCGAAGTTGTCGTCCATCAGGATCAGGTCCGCGGCCTCGCGGCTGACCTCGCTGCCGCGCTTGCCCATCGCGATGCCGATGTCGGCGTACTTGAGCGCGGGCGCGTCGTTGACGCCGTCGCCGGTCATGGCCACGATCTCGCCGTTGTCCTTGAAGGCCTTGACAATGCGCATCTTGTGCTCCGGGATCACGCGGCTGAAGACGCTGACGCTTTTGACCTTTTCCCGGAGTTCCCCGTCGGTCATTTTCTCCAGCGCGTCCGCCGTGATGACGTTGTCCACATCCTTCATGCCGATCTTGCGTGCGATGGACGAGGCGGTAATGCCGTTGTCGCCGGTGATCATTACAACGCGCACGCCCGCCCGGTTGCACAGCGCGATGTCCCGCGCGACGCCTTCTCGCGGCGGGTCGGCAAGGCCGACAAGGCCCAGGAGTTCGAGCCTGCAGCCGGTCAGCTCGGCGGGGATTTCCCGTTCGTCCGCCAGCTTCATCCGGCCCACCGCGATCACGCGCAGGCCCTCCAGGCCCATCCTGACCAACTCGTGTCCGGCTGTCTCCCGCTCTTCCGCCGTCATCTCGCAAAGTGGCAGCAGGCGTTCGGGCGAACCCTTTGCGGCCACGAGCAGCACGCCGTTCCTGCGCCACACGTGGCCCATCATCTTGAGTTCGTTTGTGAAGGCATATTCGCACACCAGGTCCCCGGAAAACAGGTGCTCCTTTGAAATGCCCATCGCTTCGCAGTGGCGCAGCATAGCTTTTTCCATCGGGTCATAGGCGTCCACCTCGCAGCCCAGGCCCATCGTTTCGCACAGCGCGTGGTCGTCACCCTTCGAAGGCCATGTTTCCTGCACGGTCATCTGGTTCATGGTGATGGTACCCGTCTTGTCCACGCAAAGTACGCTGACCGCGCCCAGCGTCTCAACCGAGGGCAGCTTCCGCACCAGCGAGTTTTTCTTCGCCAGACGCCACGCGCCCATCGAAAGGAACACCGTCAGGATGACGGGGAACTCCTCGGGAATCATCGCCATCGCCAGCGTGATGCCCGATAGCACGCTTTCAATCAGGCGCGCGCCTAGCATGTGATCGGGGAGATTGATATAGGTGACCGCGCCGACCAGCGCGAACAATACCGCCGCGATGCCGGCGCATGCCTTGACCAGCCGCCCCGTCTGCTTTTGGAGAGGCGTGGATTCTTCCGGCGCGGAAGCGACGTGCGTGCCGATCTTGCCGTACTCGGTCGCCGCGCCGATTTTATCCGCCTGCACCACCGCCGTGCCCTGGGTCACAAGCGTGCCCGCGTAGCAGTAGTCCTTGCGCCAGTAATCGGCGGAGGGCTCTGCGGTGTCCGCGTTTTTCCACACGCCTTCGGCTTCGCCGGTCAGCGAACTTTCGTCCACACACAGGTCGTTGCACTTGAGGATCACGCCGTCCGCGGGGATCTTCACGCCTTCGCACAGGAGCATGATATCTCCCGGAACGAGATCAACGCTGGCGATGTCCTGCTCCACGCCGTCGCGGATTACCCGCACATGCGGCGCGGACAAGTCCTTGAGGGCGCTCAGCGTCCGGTCGGTCTTCCATTCTTGAATAATGTCGATGGAAATGATTCCCACGACGAAGATCAGCATGATCGCGCCGTCGCGGGGTTCGCCCAGTACGAAATAGATCACCGCCGCCACGAGCAGCAAAAGAAACATCGGCTCCGCGACGATGTGCAATGCCTTGCGGATGAAGCTTGTCTTTTTCTGCGGCGTCAGTTCGTTTCTGCCATACCGGATCTGAAGCGTCCTGGCCTGTTCACCTGTCAGGCCCGTAATGGGAATCCTTGTGTTTGTCATAGAGAACATCCTCCTGCCGCTTGGGCATAAGTTGCTCTATGGCACTACATACAGAATTGTCCCCTGAATGTGAATATAAATAAACACATCTGCGGAACAACCACTGTCCCGCAGATGTGCCGTTCAGCGCATCCGCTGCCGCCTTGGCGGCCCAGCCCCACGAACCCCCGAAGCCCGGTGGTTCATCGCCTGCTCAGTTTGTACTGTTGATCGCGCATTCTCTCGTTCGGGAGGGAATGGTTTGCAGTGCAAAGAGACGAGTTCACTTTAGCAGACGAGGAGACGGCTGTCAAGTTCGTTTCATCGCAAAGAAGCGGTAGGGTTCGACCGCTTTTCGGCCATGGGGAACGCATCGGTTTGATACACAACTGCAAAGCCATCCTCCGCGTTCATTGCAACCTTATATCAGACAGGCGTAATCTTCTGAAGTCTTTGCCTGTGCGAAATTTTCGGAATATCGCTTGCATGCGAAGGGATTTCACGCGTTTGTCCGACTGCCTTCATGAGCCTTCCAGAGAAATGAAAGGAGGATGGGAAACCGTATATGTGCTACATACCGTGGAGCTGCCGCTTCGACGGGCGGTTGAGCGTCAAACAGGCAATTCGTTTTTTCAAAGTCCGGGAATTTCCGCCGGAGCAAAGCCTTGCGCTTTGTGGTACACTGTTGATCGGGTTCTCTGTGGGCAGCCTTGGAACACTTAATCGCTTTCTAATATTCATCCGGCAGGACGAATTGAAATGGTGGAAAAAAGGAGTGTTTGAATCATGAAGAAATTGATTGTGGTATCTGTCTTGCTTGTTCTTTTCCTTTCAATGCTGCTTCTGCTGACCGGTTGCGAAGATGATACGGTCGCGAAGTATATCATCGCAAACGAGGCATATGCCACCGCAGACGCGATCGAAACGGCCGTGCAGCCTGAATCGATGAAGGCAGGTCAGACCATATATGCAAGCATATCCTTCATCGAATCGCCCAGGGGGATGAAGTATGCCGTGGAGTGGCTGCTTGACGGCCAGCAGATCTATACGGAAGAGAAGGAGATGGTCACCGACAGGCGGGGCATCATCGTGTATGAACTGCCCGGCGGCAAGGCGACCGCAGGTCAGCTGACGCTGCGAGTTCTCTATAAAGACAAGCTCATATTCAGCAAGGAGCTGCCCATCAAGTAACCGCATGATCCGATTCAGTCTGGCGTGGTTTCATGCAAGACCAGGGACCATGCCGCAAAAGAGGTGCCGATGGAGAATCGCGGCGAACGATTTCTTACAATCTATCAGACCTATGTGGACGAAATCTATGCGTATCTACTGGCCCGCAGCGGTTTGGAGCCGCAGACGGCGGAAGATTTGACGCAGGAGACTTTTGTGGCGGTCTATCAGGGGCTGAACCGCTTTCGAGGGCTGTGCTCCGAGCGCACATGGGTTTATCGAATTGCGAGAAACAAGCTCACGGACTTCTACAGGGGCCGGTATAAAAAGGCCATGGAAGGCATGAGCCTTGACGACGAGCGCGCATTTGACATTTCGGACGAGCGGGCGGACACGGACAGATTGCTTGCGAATCTTCATGAAAGCCGCCGCGTCGCGGGATCCATGCGCGCGCTCCCGGAGCACTATCGCATGACGCTCGTATTGAAATACGTGGAGGGACTGAGCGTGAGAGAGATTGCGTGCCTTGCGCAGAAGAACGAAAAGAGTGTGGAGAACACGCTGCGGCGGGCGAAGGCCGCGTTTGCCAAGCGCTATCTCGCGCTGGGCGGAGGAGGCATTCAAAATGAAGCGGACTGAGGACAAATGGTTCCGGGAAGCCCTGCGCGGCACGGAACAGGAGGCGCGGCTTTCCGAAGCGCAAAAGGAGAAGATGCTATCCCGCGTTATAAACGCTTCCATGCCTGGCGAACCAGTTTGGCGGGAACGCCTTGTGCGGTTGGCAACGGTTTACCCCTGGCGCCTGGCGCTTGGCATCTCCGCTCTTCAGGTGGTGCTGGGTACGCTGATTTGGGGAACAGAATACACGAATCTTTTCATCGGCTTCATGATAGGGGGATAGTATGCACGATTTTTTGGACGCCCTGAACCATCCCGCCGACGCGTTCCGCAGACAAAACCGGTCGCTGGCGTGGGGTTTTGTCGCAGCCACAATTCTGGTCGTCACAATCCTGGATCCGCTTCTGGGGTTATGGATCAACGGCTTTCAGAGAGCTGTTTTCAGTGCGAACACGTTGCGGCTCATCCTCTGCGGCATCGCGAGTTACGCTGCGATGTGCGCGGGCTTATACCTTGTCTGCCGGGCGCTGGGCAGCACAACGCCGTTCAAGGTGTTCTTGAACACATGGGGACTGACCTATCTTCCCACGCTTGCCTGCGCCATTGTGGTGGGTTTCGTAGAGAATCTCTTCTTCCTATTCTGGGGGAACGCGCTGCTTGGAATGGCTGTCAACCTGTTGTTCGGCGGGGTGTTGATCTGGAAAACCATTCTCTATATCATTTTTCTTCGTGATGTGGCCGGCTTACGAAAAAAGCAATTCTGGGCAGCCTTTATCGCATGCGGTGCGCTGGTGCTGATCTTGGCCTTTGCCAATATGGCCCTTGGGCTGAAAACGCCCGTCCTCTAAGGGGCTGAAACCAGGATCAAACGTGAAGACTAATACAGCATGAGCCGCCGATTACTAGGCAGCTCGTGTTGTTGACAAGCCTTGGAACGTTGGGCATGGTCATCGCGCGTCGTTTCAACCGCCGATCGCGCGGCGGATGAACTCGACGCTCCTGGGGAACTCCTCCTCCCGTTTGAGGCCGTGCAGCAGTAGGCATCCCTTATAGCCGGACGCATCCAGCAGCCCCTTGAAGTAGGGAAAGTCCACAATGCCGTTTCCGGCGTGGGTGAAGCGGAGGTCCTCGCCCGGGAGAATGTCCTTTCCGTGGGCAAGCGCGATGTGTTCCCCGAGCAGATCGAACGCATGGCGCATGACGGGCCGCACGTTCTCGCGGCTGGCTTGCCCCTTTTGAAACAGATTCGCGACATCCATGACGACCTTCAGACGGGGGAATTCAAATGCGTCGATGAGCTGCCGGCAGCGGTCCGCCGTATTGACGCAATTGCTCGCCTCGGGTTCAAGACCCAGGTACAGGTCATAGGCTTCGGCAATCTTCAGGACGCTCCTGAGGGTGGCCAGCAAATCGTCCCATGCGCTCCTCGTGTTATTGGCCTCGTCCCATCGCCACATATTGTCGGGATTCCGGCTGCCGGTGCAAAGCGTGATCAGGTTGCAGCCAAGCGCTTTCATGCATTGAGCCAGTACTTCGAACCGCCGGATCCCGTCCGCTCGAACCGCAGGATCGGGATGGATCATGTTGAACGTGCCGTTGACAGCCGCGATCCCGACGCCGCTATTGTCCGCGGCCTTGTGGATGCGCCTGACCAACTCATCGGGGATGCTTAATGGCATTTCCTCGTCCATTGCGGAGAGAAAGTCAAACTGAACCTGCGTAAAGCCATAGCCGCGAATGTCCCGGAACAGCGCTTCAACCGTCGGACGGGAGAGCTCCACGGTGTACATGCCAAGTTCCATATCATTTCCTCCTTATGAGGTTTGCAGGAATGAACAGCTCCGCTCACTATAGGGCCGTCGCGCCATTTGCAGTATACCATGACCGCATCTTTTCTGTACAGCATACTGTAGCCTTTAGGATTCACGCGGTCAGGAGAGGGGTTGGGGATACAGGGAGCTTTCAGCGTAAAAAATGGGGAAAGGGATTCTTTGACTGTAACACGTGAATTTGGTATAATAAAGCGTCAACGCCGAACGTAAGGTGTTCTCAAGTGGGGAAGGTGCACCGTGAAGGAGAATATCATTACAATTTTGGATGTGGCCGAACGCGCCGGCGTAGCGCCTGGAACAGTTTCGCGGGTCATACACAACACGGGCTACATCAAGGCGGAAACCCGTGAAAAAATTGAAAAAGCGCTCAAAGAATTGAATTACATCCCCAACCGCGCCGGCCGCACGCTGAAAACCACGCGGACCGGGCTCATTATGCTGGCAATCCCCGACACCGCCAACGCGATCTACGTGGGCATGATCGAGGCCGTGCAGGAG
>JAEVZE010000258.1 GCA_023392395.1 Bacillota bacterium | reverse complement strand
GCCGCCTGCTCTCTGTGGGTGCGCATCCGTGGTTTAATTTCCACATCATCGGTTGTCTATGAAGTTGAACGCATTATAGCACGGTCATTTTCCGCGTGTCAAGCGCAAATTGTGGTTAATTCTCATGGATGAGCCGTGAATTCCGTCTCAAATCCGGAAGATCTTACCGGCTTCAGAAAAATCGTACGTCCCGATGCGGCTGAGCTCCCGCCGGAACTCGTCTGAACAAGCGAAACTCACGATTGCGCGCATCGCCGGTTCCTCGGCGCGCGCAAGAGGGATCACCATATCGTACCATTCCTTTTGCAGCGGCACAAAGCCCACATCCGGCACCTGCCGCGCGACCGACTGGATGCCCACGCCCACATCGCCCTCGCCGCCCGCCACCGCAATGGCCACCGCCTGGTGGTTGGGCCGCTCGTCGGTGTAGCCCAGGATCGAGGCGGGGGAGATGGAGCGCGCGCGCAGCTTTTCGTCGATCAAAACCCTGATGCCGCTGCCCTTCTCCCGGTTGATGAGCCTCAGTCTCGGCCGGGCGAGATCCTGCCAGTTCGTTATGTTTCTCGGGTTGCCCGCTTGGGTGTAGAACCCGGCGGTTCGCCCGAAGAGCCGCACCACCAGCGCAGGCATCCCCGGAAGCAATCGGGTGATGTAGGGCAGGTTGTATTCCCCGGTCTTCTCGTCCCACAGGTGGCAGGTGGCGATGTCCGCACGGCCGGCGTACAGCGAGGCCAGCGCGTTGTAGCTGCCCTGGTGGGAGCGGAGCACCTGCGGCATGCCGGGCTGCGCGCTCACATGGGAGGCGATCAGGTCCAGCGACGGGTCCTGGCCGCACAGAACCATTGCCCCCTGCTGGCGCGAGGTGTCTAAAGGCGCTGCATGGTCCGTGGCGCGCGCGCCGGCTGCGCCTGTAAGTTTGTCTTCCACGTCGCCGCGCTTGACGCGCAACTGCTTGCCCACCTTGGCCGACGGCAGATCGCCGCGCTTGAGCATCTCGTAGACGGTATTCCGCTTGACGCGCAAGAGGTCCGCGACCTCCTGCACCGTCATCAGTTCGCTGTCCATGATTGCGCCCCCTTTTCGATCATTGTACCGGTCAAAAGGGTGGGTGTAAAGGGTTTTCGGCGGAAAAGCGTTATTCTCGCATGAAAATTACGCGCCAGCCCTTTGGATCACTTGACAGCCGTTCTGTGTGCGGGTAAAATGGACGAAACGATGACAAACGATACGATACCGAATCAATCGTCGCACTGGACGCCCATTTTACGCTGGATTGAGGAGGAATTCCATGAACCGCAAGATCAGGACGCTGCTCACCCTTGTTTTCGTCCTCTGCCATTTGGTGGGCAACGCTGCGCTGGCTGAGTCCAAGGTGGAACTGAATGTGTTTGCGGCGGCCAGCCTGACCGAATCGCTGACCCAGATCGCGGATCTGTACAAGGCGGCCCAGCCGGATGTGGTCTTGACCTTCAACTTTGACTCCAGCGGGACGCTCCAGACCCAGATTGAGTCCGGCGCTGCGGCGGACGTGTTCCTCTCGGCCGCCCAGAAGCAGATGAACGCGCTGGAAGAGGGCGGGTACATTCTGGACGGCACCCGCAAAGACCTTCTGAACAACAAGGTCGTGCTGATCGTGCCCGAGGGCTCTACGCTGGGGCTCAAGAGTTTTGAAGACGTGGCGGGCGATGCGGTCAAGCTGGTGGCGCTGGGCAATTCCGACGTGCCGGTGGGCCAGTACGCGCAGGAAGTCTTTACGACGCTGGGTAGCTGGGATGCGATCTCGGCCAAGGCGTCGCTGGGTGCCAACGTGAAGGAAGTGCTGTCGCAGGTGGAGAGCGGCGCGGTGGATTGCGGCGTTGTCTACGCCACCGACGCGGCGACCGCAAAGGGCGTCACCATGGTCGCCGAAGCGCCCGAAGGCAGCCACAAGCCGGTCGTCTATCCCGGCGCGGTACTGAAAAGCTCGGCCAATGCGGACGCTGCCTTGGCTTTCCTGGACTTTCTGAGCACGCCGGACGCCGCCAAGGTCTTTGAATTGGCGGGCTTCACGATGGCGACCGCGGAGGCGGCTGCCGCGCCCGAAGCAACGGCCGCGCCGTAAGAGGCAGAAATAGAAACGCCGTGCGCGGGCCTGCGCCCGCGCGCGTCTTTTCTGCGTTTTCTATGGGAAGAGAGGTTCAAATCTTCTCGGCCAATGGAACGCAAGTTTTCCTCGGAAAGGAGGCGGCGCTATGAACTGGTTTCCGCTTTGGAACTCCCTGCGCATCGCCGCCATTTCGACGGGGATCACGTTTTTTTTGGGGCTGTACGCTGCGCAACGCATCACCTTCGCGCCCCGGTGGTTGAAAGGCGCGCTGGACACGGTGCTGACGCTGCCGTTGGTGCTGCCGCCCACGGTCATCGGCTATTTTATCCTGATGCTGCTGGGGCCCAAGGGGCCGGTGGGGTCTCTCCTCAAGACGTGGTTTGACTGGACCGTCACCATGCGCTGGCAGGCGGCTGTGATCGCGGTAAGCATTGTCACCTTCCCGCTGATGTACCGGACGGCCCGCGGCGCGTTCGACGCGTTTGACGAGCGGCTGATCCAGGCGGGGCGGACGCTTGGCCTTTCGAACACGTTCCTGTTCTGGCGCGTCAAGCTGCCAGGCTGCCGGGATGGCATTCTGGCGGGCATGGTACTCT
>JAEVZE010000242.1 GCA_023392395.1 Bacillota bacterium | reverse complement strand
CCTCTATTTTGTGGGGGAGGTTCTGTCCGCTTCAAGGGGGAGGCGGTCCGGCGGGGCGCGGCGCGCCCCGCCGGAGGATTGGCGCTAGTTTATGAGCGAAAGCCGGAGCAGGTTCAGCGCGTTCTGGCAGCTGAGCGTGCGGATCCAGGAGCGGTCGCCCAGGAATTGAAAGCGCTGCGCGCTGGCGCCGCCGGGGCCCGCAAGGCCGATGTACACGGTGCCCACCGGCTTTTCCTCGCTGCCGCCGTCCGGCCCCGCGATGCCAGTGACCGACAGCGCCCAGGTCGCGCCGGTGGCCTTCCGCGCGCCCTCGGCCATCTGCCGGGCACATTCCTCGCTGACCGCGCCGTGCTCGCGTAGAACGTCCTCCCGCACGCCCAGCGTGCGCATTTTCGCCGCGTTGGAATAGGTGACGAAGCCCTCCACCAACGCGCCCGACGCGCCGGGGCAGTCGGTGAGCATCGCGGCCAGCTTTCCGCCGGTGCAGCTCGCGGCCACCGCGATGGTCTCCTTGCGTTCAAGCAGCAGGCCCAGCACCGTGCACTCCATGGTCTGGTCGCGGCCCTCGGCGTAGACGGAGTTGCCCAGGCGCTTCAAGATTTCGGCTTCCACCGGATCGAGGAGCGGCGATAAGTCCTCGCCCGGCTTGCCGGAGGCGGTGAGCCTGGCGGTTACCTCTGCCGCGCCGCAGTAGAGCGCCAGCGTCGGGTTCTGGCTGTGAAACAGGTCCAGCAGGATCGTCTCCACGTTGGATTCACCCACGCCGAAGATGCGGAAGAAGCGGGATGTCAGGTTCATCTCCCGGCGCTTGAGAAGGTAGGGCTCCAGCTGCTGCTCAAACATGTCCTTGAGCTCCCGAGGCGGCCCCGGCAGCACGGCCACGGCCTTCTCACCCTGCTCCACGATGCAGCCGGGCGCGGTGCCGCGGCGGTTGGGCATGACGATCGAGCCCTTCGGGAAATAGGCCTGTTTCAGGTTGTTCTGGGTCAGCGGGCGGTCCGGATGGATGCGCTTCATGCGCTCCAGCAGCGCGTCCATGCTGGGCTGGTGCAATTCCATCGGCAGAGCGAAGTGCTCCGCCACCATTTCCTTGGTCAGGTCGTCCTCGGTGGGCCCCAGGCCTCCGGTGGTGATCACCAGATCGCTCCTGCCCAGAGCGGTGTTCAGCGCTTCCTTGACGCGCTCGGGGTTGTCGCCCACGGTGGTGTGGCGAAAGACCTGGACGCCCAGCTCCGAAAGCCGGCGCGAGATGTACTGCGCGTCGGTGTTGGCCACCTGGCCCATGAGCAGTTCCGTTCCGACCGACAGGATTTCGCAGATCATTTTGTGAAGACCTCCCGATTTGCCACAATATAATGCACGCAGGACGCCACCGCAAGCGCGACCGACGCCCAAAGCGCAATCTCGCCGCCCACCGCGCACCATGCGCCCAGGAGCGGGCTTAAGATCAGCATCGGAATCGCCAGCATCTGCAGCGCCGTCTTGTATTTGCCCAGTTTGTCGGCGGCGATCACGCGGCCCTGCGCAGTCGCCACCAGCCGTATGCCCGAAATCACGAATTCCCGGGCCAGGATCACCATCGCCGCCAGCCAGGGCGCGCGGCCCTGGGCCACCAGCGCGATCAGCGCCGCCATCACCAGGAGCTTGTCCGCCATCGGGTCCTTGAGCTTACCGAAGTCGGTCTCCTGGCTGTATTTGCGCGCGTACCAGCCGTCCATCCAGTCGGTCACAGACGCCAAAATGAACGTCAGCGCCGCCAGCACCTGCGTAAGCTCCGTTTCAATCATGCAGAGCGCCACAAACGCCGGGATCAGCGCAACGCGCAGGATGGTCAGCCGGTTCGGCAGGTTCATTGAAGCTCCTCCCCGGATAGGTCGTAGGCGTCCGCGCCGGTGATCTTTACCTGCGCATACTCGCCCGGCTTCAGCTTCCGGCGGGATTTGAAGCGGATCACGCCGTCCACCTCCGGCGCTTCGAGCCGGGATCGGCCCGTGTACCGACCGTCTTCAAAGGACTCCACCAGCACCTCGCAGGTCTCGCCGACGCGGGCCTGGTTGAGGGCGTGCGAAATCTCCTGCTGCGCGAGCATCAGCCGGTCCAGGCGCGCCTGCTTGACGCCCTCCTCGATCTGATCCGGCATCACCGCCGCGGCGGTGCCCTCCTCCGGCGAATAGGTGAACGCGCCCAGGCGGCCAAAACGCGCCCAGCGCACGAAGTCCAGCAGTTCTTCAAACTGCTCCTCGGTCTCGCCCGGGAAGCCCACAATGAACGTGGTGCGCATCAGGATGCCCCGCGCGTGGCAGGCCTTGATCAGCTCCCGGATGTGCTCCGGCGAGCCGCGCCGGTTCATGTTGCGGAGCAGTTCGCCACTAATGTGCTGCAGCGGCAGGTCCAGGTATTTGCACACCTTGGGCAGGCGCACGATGGTATCCAGCAGGCGCTCGTCCACGGTGTCTGGGTAGCAGTACAGCGCCCGGAGCCAGCGGACGCCCTCGATTTCGCTAACCTTCTCCAGAAGGCCCGCGAGGTCCATGCCGCCGGGCAGGTCGCTCCCATAGCGGGAGGTGTCCTGCGCGATCAGCGTCAGCTCCGTCGTGCCTTGCCCCGCCAGCAGTTCGCACTCCTTCAGGATCGAATCCTCGGGGCGGGACTGGTAGCCGCCCCGGATCAGCGGGATGGCGCAGTAGGCGCAGCGGTTGTCGCAGCCGTCGGAGATCTTGACATAGGCCGAGTGGGACGGCGTGGTCAAAAGCCTCGGGGTATCCAGGAAGCGGCCGCACTCGCCGGTTCGCAGGGGGCGCTCGCCGCGGAACGCCGCCTCCAGTATTTCCGGCAGGTTCTGGTATTCCGCGACACCCAGGACTCCGTCCACCTCCGGCATATCGTCCCGGATCTGTTGACCGTAGCGCTGCGAAAGGCAGCCGGTGACGATCAGCTTTTTCAGCCGCCCGCCGTTTTTGTACTGGGCCATTTCCAGGATCGCCTCGATGGACTCCTCCTTGGCCGACTGGATGAAGCCGCAGGTGTTGACTAGGATTACGTCCGCCTGGGCGGGATCGCCCACCACTTTGTAGCCATTCTGGGTCAGAATCCCCTGCATCACTTCGCTGTCCACCCGGTTCTTCGAGCAGCCCAGCGACACGAGACCAACCGTTCTTTCCATTTGTTTCATCCTCACGCGTCGCCGAACAGCAGCTTGAACTGTTCGCGCGATATCAGTACGCTTCGCGGCTTTGCACCGTCGGCCGGGCCGACGATGCCCCGCTTCTCCATTTCGTCAATCAGCCGCCCCGCGCGGGCGTAGCCCACGCGCAGCCGCCTTTGGATCATGCTGGTGGAGGCCTGCCCGGCCTCGATCACCATTTCGACCGCCTGCGGCAGGAGGTCGTCGTAGGCTTCCTTGGCGTCGTCCTTCTCGGCGTCTGACATTGCGGCGTTTGCCAGGTGCTCGATCACGTCTTCGTCGTAGGTGGTCTCGTGCCGCACCTTGATGTAGGACACGATGTCGTTGACCTCGTCGTCCGACACCCACGCGCCCTGTACGCGGGCGGGTTTGCTCGCCCCCGCGGGCGCGAACAGCATGTCGCCCCGGCCCAGGAGCTTCTCCGCGCCGCCCACGTCGAGAATCGTACGGCTGTCCACTTGAGAGGCCACGGTGAACGCGATGCGGGAGGGGATGTTGGCCTTGATGACGCCGGTGATGACGTTGACCGACGGCCGCTGCGTAGCGATTACCAGGTGGATGCCCGCCGCGCGGGCCAATTGCGCAAGGCGGCAGATGGAGTCCTCCACCTCGCCGGGGGCGACCATCATCAGGTCCGCCAATTCGTCGATGATGATCACGATTTGCGGCATGGCGGGCTCGTCCTCGGGCCTGTGCAGGTTGTAGCCCTTCATGTCGCGCACGCCCAGCTCCGCGAACTTCTTGTAGCGGCCACTCATCTCCGCCACCGCCCAATCCAGGGCGCTGGCCGCCTTCTTCGGGTCGGTGACCACCGGGACCAGCAGGTGCGGGATGCCGTTGTAGCTGGACAGCTCGACCACCTTCGGGTCGATCATGATCAGCTTCACTTCGTCGGGCGTCGCGCGGTAGAGGATGGAGCACACGATGCAGTTGATGCACACCGATTTGCCCGATCCGGTCGCGCCCGCGATCAGCACGTGGGGCATTTTCGCCAGGTCCGTCACGATGTAGCGGCCCCCGTTGTCGCGGCCCAGCGCCACCGCCAGCCGGGACGGGTGCTTGCGCGCTTCTCCGGACTCCAGCACGTCCCTGAGGGGGACCACCTCGATGGAGTCGTTGGGCACCTCGACGCCCACTGCCGCCTTGCCGGGGATCGGGGCTTCGATGCGCACGCTGACCGCCGCCAGGTTCAGCGCGATGTCGTCCGCCAGCGCGGTGATGCGGCTGACCTTGATGCCCGCGGCGGGCGAGAGCTCAAACCGGGTCACCGTGGGGCCGTGGGCGATGCCGATGAGCCTCGCGCTGATGCCAAAGCTTGCCAGCGTCTCCACCAGCTTCTTGGCCTTGACCTCGTCGGACTGCTCCCTGTTCTTGGCCTGGGACGGCTGCACCGAGGCCAGAAGATCGATGGGCGGGTAGTTGTAGGCGTCGGGATCGCCCTTGGGCGGTTCCGGCTCAAACTCCGGTTTTTTCACTGGCTTTTTGATCGATTTTGCGATGATTACCGGCCGTTTATCCTTTTTCGCGGTGAGGGTAGGCTCAAAGGGCGGTTCGGGCTCCGGGGCGGGCGCGATTTCGGCCTCAAAGTTCAGCGCGTCGTCGCCCAGTTTGACTTCCTGCCAGTCGCCGCCGGAGAACTCCGCCTGGCCCTTGACTTCATAGGGCGCGCTCTCCGCCACCTCGCGGCCGTCCGGCTGCGGCGGCAGTTTCTCCGGCTCGGGCCGGTACAGCGGCTCCGGGTCCTTGACGCGCAGCGCCTCGGGCTTTGCGCTCGCGGGGCGGCGCTTGGCCAGGAAGTGGGGCACGTCCGGCCCCTCGGCCTCGGCTTTCGCGAGGCTCACACGGGGCTCGCCGGGCAGCGGATCGTCCGGGCGGATGCGTTCGATCACCATCTCGCGGCCGCCGGAGGCAGCCTGCCCCCGGGCCGGGGCCTTGGGGATGTCCCAGTTCTCCAGGTCGTCGCTGTCGGGCAGTTTTCCGCGCGGCGCGCGCTGCAGTTTGACCGGTTTGCCTGGAGCCACAGCCGCCTCCGCCGCGCCGCCTGGCGTGGTGTAGACCATGGGCACCACCATCGCCTGCATGCGCTGTTCCGCGGCCTGGCGCTTCTCATCCGCCCGCTGGCGCGCGTGCTCCACGTATACGTCGTAGGACTGCTTCACCTTGCCGCCCAGGCGGCGAATGGAGATCTTGCGCAAAAGGATCAGGTCGGCCACCAGCAATACCACCAGCACCAGCACCGAGCCAAACGCGCTGTTTCCCATCAAATGGTAGTAGACCGGCCAGGACAGGATGGCGCCGAGCGCGCCCGCCCCGCCCTTTTGATAGAGGTAGGAACGGCTCAGGAAATTGCCGAAGTTGTACAGCCGCATCGTGGCCAGCACTCCGTCGGCATAGAACACGTGCCAGATCGCTGCAAAAATCAGCGGCAGCAGCAGCGTCAAAACAAGCCGCCCCGGGC
>JAEVZE010000414.1 GCA_023392395.1 Bacillota bacterium | reverse complement strand
TGGGCAGATGGTATTTCTGCGGCAGGCCTTCGTAGGCGTCCCAGCGGGCGAGGATCTCGTCCCTGGGCGGCTTCTTGGCAAAGCTCACCGACACGGCGGCCATATGGCCATCGGTGACCGGCACGCGGATGCATTGGGCACTGATCACGGGCTTATCGGCCGGCACGATACGCCCACCTTCTACGCGGCCCCAGATTTTGAGCGGTTCCTGCTCGCTCTTTTGCTCCTCGCCGCCGATGTAGGGAATCACGTTGTCCGTCATCTCCGGCCAAGTGCGGAAGGTCTTGCCCGCGCCCGAGATCGCCTGATAGGTGGCGACCATGACCTTTTCCAGGCCGAAGTCCTTCAGCGGCTCCAGCGCGGGCACGTAGCCCTGGATGGAGCAGTTGGGCTTGCAGGTGACAAAGCCGACTTTCGTACCCAGGCGCTTCCTCTGCGCCTCGATGACCGCCACGTGGCCCGCGTTGATCTCCGGGATCATCATGGGCACGTCGTCCACCATTCGGAACGCGGAGTTGTTGGACACCACCGGCGTTTCAGTCTTGGCGTAGGCAGTCTCCAGCAGGCGGATCTGATCCTTGGGCATGTCGACCGCGCAGAACACGAAATCGACCTGCGACGCGATCTGGTCCACCAGCGCCGCGTCCTGAACAACCATGTCCCGGATGCCCTCGGGCACCGGCCACTCGAACGCCCAGCGTCCGCCCACCGCGTCGATGTAAGGCTGCCCGGCCGAGCGCGAGCTGGCCGCCAACACCGTCACATCAAACCACGGATGCCCCGCCAGGATCGAGACAAACCGCTGCCCCACCATGCCCGTCGCCCCGATGATGCCAACCCGGTATTTCACTGTTTGCTCCCCCCGTATCCCACAGTATTCCGCCCGCGCCCGGCGCGTTATGGATGATTTTCAATAGACGTCGATGGCCGGATAGCGCGTCAGCATCTCCGCCGGGCGAAAGCCCGACGTGGCCGCGAGCCTCGTCGCACCGGTTAGACGTGTTCGGACGTCAAAATAGGCATCTGAAAGGCCCCTGTCCAGGAAGTACCAGCGCGCCAGGTCCATCAGGTAGCTGGCGACGCCCTTCCGCTGCCAAGCGGGCGTGGTCTGCACGATGCCGATGACGCCTGTCTTTCCTTCCGACCAGACGGCCATCTCCCCGGCAAGGCCCGTGGGTGCGATCACGAGGAGACGCGCAAAGTCCGGCATCCGCTTCAGGGCCTTAAGCCAGGCCATGTCGCGGCTGCGGCCGAACATCAAGTTGTAGCGCTCCAGAAAGAACTTGCTTTCGCTCTCGTCGGCCAGGTAGTCCCGCACGATCGTGCAGCCCTGCGGAAGTTTTTGGATGATGGGCCCGTGCTTTAGCGCCCTGCGGGTGCGCACCAGACCATCCTCGTCCCGGTAGCCCAATGCCTCCAGCGCGGACAGGCGGCCCGCGTCACCCGGCGAACATTCGCAGTAGACCAGCGCGGGTACGTTCGGCTTCTGCCGGGCCAATACCAGCGCCCGCGTCGTGGCCGCGCCCAAGAGCGCGTTCTCCGCCGCCGCCTCGCAGCTGGCGCGCACCAAAATTTGGTGCGGCCGCTCCGGGCAGAGCACCGGGGTCATCGATTCCTGAACGCTGGCTTCGCCGATCTTGGACTCCAGTTCGTCCAGCGCGATGAATGTATTTTCGACGCTGAACCCCTGGGCCGCGTCGGCGTGGCGTATCTTCATGCTGCCTCCAGCTTCAGTATCAAAGTCGCGCTCGGGCAGTCTCCGGGAGGCTTGGAAGGTTGAAACCAAGGCTGCCAGAACGTTACGAGACCCCGTGCCTTCCAATCGTTTCCGGCGACCTGCGCGCCGGAAACGTGTTTTCGAAGCCAGTGCGCACACTGGTTGAGGAAACAATTCCTTCCGTCAGGGAGCCGCTCGGAAATTCCAGAGAATTTCAGGCTCCCGCAGGACCGCTTCCTTCGCGCCCAAAAGCCGCCCGGCGGATTTTGGGCGCTACTCGTCCTCCCATTCCACCATCGCCGGCGGGTGCCCGGTCACGTCGTAAACGACGCGGATAATGCCGTCCACCTCGCCGGTCACGCGCTCCACCACGCGCTCCAGAAGGTCGTAGGGAAGGCGGAACGCGTTGGCCCCGTTCATCGCCCGAAGCGCCAGCGTGCAGCCCGTGCGCCCGCTTGCGGCGCGGGTCATAGAGCCGGTCAGCACCGCAAAGTACTGGCGGATGCGCTTGTCCAGCCCGGCCTTCTGGATCTCCTCGCAGAAAATCGCGTCGGCCTCCCGCAGCATGGTCAGCTTCCCAGGCGTCGCCGGGCCCAGCATGCGCACGGCCAACCCCGCCGTCGGGAACGGGGGGCGCTGCGCAAGCTCCGGCGGCAGGTTCAGCTGCTCCGCCACCTGGCGCACTTCCTCCTTGAAGAGCCTGCGCACAGGCTGGATCAGCGCCTTGAACGGCGAATCGGGCGAAAGCGTGCGGTCCAGAAGCGTGCTGCCATCCAGCACATCCGAATAGGTGACGCCCAGCCCCAGGCCCCTGGCGCCCAGCACGCGGGCCTCCTCCTCCAGCACCTTCAGGATCTCCTGATCCACCAGCGCGGTCTTCCGAGCGCTGCCCTGCACGCCGTCCAGCCGCTCAATGAAGCGCTCGCTGGCGTCGATCATCTTGAGGCGGATGCCTTGGGGCTCCAGGCACCTCTTGGTCAGGTCCAATTCTCCCTTGCGCATCAGGCCGGTGTCCACGTGTACGCAGACGAGTTGTTCGCCCAGCGCTTTGCCCATCAGGATCGCGCAGACGACCGAATCCACGCCGCCCGACACCGCCAGCAGCACCTTCCCGCCCTGGGCCTGCGCCTGAATCTTCGCAAGCGTTTCCTCGAAGAACCGCGGGAAATTCCACAGCGGCTCGCACTTACACACCCCGCGAGCGAAGTTCCGAAGGATCTGGAAGCCGTCCGGGTCGTTCTGCTCGGCGTAAAACTGCAGTCCGAAGATGCGTTCGTCCACCGAAAACGCGGCGATCTGCCCATCCTCGGCGGTGGCGATGGCGCGGGCGCCCTCGGGCAGTTCCAGCGCGTCCATGCATTCAAAGTAGCGTTCGCTCTCCCCTAGGCCCTGAAACAGCGGCGAGGGCTCGAACGTGACCTGCGCGGTGCATTCGCTCCGCGCCGTGGGCACGTGCGCGCCGCCCAGCGCTTTTAAGATCAGCCGTGCGCTGGCGCCCATCGCCAGTACAGGGATGCCGAGGTCCAGCAGCTCCGGAAGGCTGGCGAGCCCCAAGTTCCCGTCGCCCGCGATCAGAACGCCCATCGGGGAAGCGGCGCGGATCATCTCGATGGAGGCGTCGGCGCTCAGCACTTCGCTGTACACCTGCTCGCTGCGCACCCGCCGGGCCACGGCGCTGCCGCGGCCATCGCCTAGATCCAGCACCAGGATCATGTTACTCATGCATTCTGTCCTCCCGGTCCCAGCGGCTGTTGCGCCGGCCGTTGACGATCTCTATTTTGCGCAGGATGGCCTGGGTTATGTCGATGCCCAATGTGCGCGTCAATTGCAGGCCGTACATCATCACATCGGCGAATTCTTCGGCAATCTCCGCGACCTTCCCGGGATCCTCGCCGTTCAGAAGCGCCCGAACCTGCGCTTCGTTCATCCACTGGAAGTGCTCCAGCAGCTCGCTCATCTCGACGGTCATCGCCATCGCCACGTGCTGCGGGTTCTGCACGCCGTCAACGCCCCAACCCTTCCGAAGGCAGAGCGCGTGCACCTCGTCCTTAAGCGTTTGGAGCGTGGTATCCCGGTCGTTCATGACAAACTTCCTTTTATGGGCGCTTGATTGCTTCCATTATACAGATTTTTGACGATTTCGCAAGCCGCGGCAGTTGAAAATGCGTTAACGTAGGGAAAGCGCGACTCGTTTGATCGTTCCCGGCGACCTGTGCGCCGGGAATCGGTTTCCGGAATCAGTGCGAACACTGGTGGAGGAAACAATTCCTTCAGTCAGGGAGCCGCCCGGAAATTCCGTAGAATTTCAGGCTCACAGTTTCTCCCCTTCGGCCCAAAATCCGCTTTTGGATTTGGGACGCCAAAAAAGCGCCGCCCGCGCGGGGCGACGCTTTCCTTGAAACATGGCGAAATTACTTGATCTCGATGGTCGCGCCGACTTCGGCAAACGCCTTCTTGATCTTCTCGGCTTCTTCCTTGTTGACGCCTTCCTTGAGGGTCTTGGGGGCGCCGTCCACCAGGTCCTTGGCTTCCTTCAGGCCCAGGCCCGGAACGACTTCGCGGACGACCTTGATGACCTTGATCTTCTCGGAGCCGACATCCTTCAGGATGACGTCGAACTCGGTCTTCTCTTCCACGGGCTCCGCGGCGGCGGCGGCAACGGGGGCGGCGGCGGCGGCGACCGGCGCGGCGGCCGAGACACCAAACTTCTCTTCCAGGGCCTTCACGAGCTCGGCGAGCTCCAGAACGGTCATCGATTCAATGGCGGAAATGATTTCTTCGCGGTTCATGATGATATCCTCCTCATATAATGGCTAAAATGTGTGGTTGCCCCGGTTAGGCCGCTTGCGGCAAACCGGAAGCGATTGCCCGGTTATTCCCCGGCCTTCTGCTTGCGCACGGCGTCGATCGCGTAGACCAGCGACCGGAGCGTCGCGCTGAGCACGCCAACGAAGTTGGTGATGGGCGCGTTCAGGCTGCCCATCATCTTGGCGATCAGGACTTCCTTCGGCGGCAGCTCGCTGAGCGCCTGGACGCCCGCCGCGTCGATGACGGTCCGGTCAACCACGCCGCACTTGATGGTGGTCTTCTTGGCCTTCTTGATGAACTCGGTGATCACCTTGGCGGGGGCCACCGCATCCTTCATGCCGAAGGCGACGGCGGTGGGGCCGTTCAGGAACGGCTCCAGGCCCTTGATGCCCAGTTCCTCGGCGGCGAGGTTCACCATCGTGTTCTTGAGCACGACGTATTCCACACCCGCGGCACGGCACTGGTTGCGAAGGTCGGTGACCTCGGAAACCTTCAGCCCGCGGTAGTCGATCAGCACCACGGAGTGCGCTCTTTCAAACTTCCCCTTGATGTCGGCGACGACAACCTTTTTGAGTTCCAAACTATTGGACATTCGTTACACCTCGCTTCTCGTCCCGTCTAGGACGCCTAAAAAAATCGCCCTTGCGCCAAACGCGCAAGCGGCGACAGAAGTATTGTCATCCGGCTGCGCCTCGGCGAGCGGCCCGGGGGCCTTTACGCTTTCGCGCTCGCTGTCTATGGCACGGCTTATGTTTTTAAGCACTTGATTAATATACTCTTCGGGGTACAGCTTGTCAAGTTAAATCTGACAAAAAGCGCCGGAGAACCGCACAGCGGATCTCCGACGCTTACATAAACGCTTAGAACTTCAGACCGTTCAGCTTGATGCCCGGGCCCATGGTGCTGGACAGCACCGCGGAGCGGATATAGGTGCCCTTGGCGGTGGACGGCTTGGCCTTGATGATGGCCTCCATCAGCGTGCGGAGGTTCTCGCCCAGCTTGGTCTCGTCAAAGGATGCCTTGCCCACGGGGCAGTGGATGATGGCGGTCTTGTCCACGCGGTACTCGACCTTACCGGCTTTGATCTCCGTGATGGCGCGGGTCAGGTCCATGGTGACGGTACCGGTCTTCGGGTTGGGCATCAAGCCCTTGGGGCCCAGGACGCGGCCCAAGCGGCCGACCAGGCCCATCATGTCGGGGGTGGCGACCATCACGTCAAAACCGAACCAGCCGCCCTGAATTTTCGCGATCATATCCTCGGCGCCGATGAAGTCTGCGCCAGCGGCCTCGGCTTCCTTGGCCTTATCGGCCTTGCAGATGACCAAGACGGTCTTGGTCTTGCCGGTGCCATGGGGCAGCACGACGGTGCCGCGGACCTGCTGATCGGCGTGGCGGGGGTCGACGCCCAGGCGCACGTGGAGTTCGACCGTCTCGTCAAACTTGGCCTTGGCGGTCTGCTTGACAAGCGTCACGGCCTCTTCCGGGTCGTACTGCTTGAGGCGGTCGATCAGCTTCGCGCTGTCCGAATACTTCTTGCCCTGCTTCATGAATATCCTCCTTGTGGTGTTAACGGCTCAATGTCCTCCCACAGTATTACGGCTGGAATCAGTCGACGACGACAACGCCCATCGAGCGCGCGGTGCCGGCGACCATGCTCATCGCGGCTTCGACGGAAGCGGCGTTGAGGTCGGGCATCTTGAGCTCCGCGATTTCGCGGATCTGCGCCTTGGTGATGTTGGCCACCTTTTCCTTGTTGGGCTTCCCGGAGGCGTGCTCGACGCCGACTGCCTTCTTGATCAGCACGGCGGCGGGCGGCGTCTTGGTGATGAAGGTGAAGGAGCGGTCCTGATAAACGGTGATGACCACCGGGATGATCAGGCCGACCTGCTTGGCGGTGCGGTCGTTGAATTCCTTGCAAAAGCCGGGAATGTTCACGCCGTGCTGGCCCAGCGCCGGACCGATCGGCGGCGCGGGCGTCGCCTTGCCGGCATTGACCTGCAGCTTGATCATTGCTGTGACTTTCTTGGCCATGGGGTATCCTCCTCTACATTATGTGGTGAAGCGGAACAACCCTTGGTTGCCCCTCCCACTCTGAAGCCCGCCGCAGGCGGGAATTCAGCGTTC
>JAEVZE010000185.1 GCA_023392395.1 Bacillota bacterium | reverse complement strand
GATTTTCGGTGACAGGCGTCAGCCGTTCTTGACCTTCTGCCAGCTGTCCTTGAGCGGCACGACGCGGTTGTAGACCGGCCTTTCCGGGGTGGAGTCGGGGTCCTTGGCAAAGTAGCCCATGCGCAGGAACTGGAAGCACGCGCCGTGTTCCGCGTCCGCGATGATCTTCTCGCACAGCGCTTTTCCCAGCACGGCGAGGCTATTCGGGTTCAGGCGGCTCATGAAGTCCTTGGCCGGTTTTTCGACCTCCGCGCCTTCCTCGTCGATCTCGATCTCCACTTCGGGCTCGTCGTCCATCAGGATCGGCTCGTAGAGGCGCGCCTCAAACGGCACCGCGTCCTGATCGCTCAGCCAGTGCAGCGTGGCCTTGACCTTGCGGTTGGCGCCTTCGCTGCCTGATTTTGAGTCCAGGTCCACCGAGCACAAAAGTTTCGTTACTTCGCCGTTTTCGTCCTTCTCTAAGCCTTCGCACTTGATGATGTACGCGCCCTTGAGCCGCGCTTCGCGGCCTGGGGCCAGGCGGAAGAACTTGGGCGGCGGGTTCTCCTGAAAATCCTCGCGCTCGACGAAAATCCTTCCGGTGAAGCGCACTTTGCGCGTACCCATCTCCGGGTGGTCGGGGTGGTTCTCCATTTCGAGTTCCTCGACCATGCCCTCGGGCCAGTTGGTGAGCGCCACTTCGACCGGGTCCAATACCGCCATCGCTCGCGGCGCGGTCTGGCCCAGCGCCTCGCGGACGCAGTGCTCCAAGAGCGCGCCGTCCACGGTGGAATCCGCCTTGGCGACGCCCACGCGGGAGAGGAAATCCTCAATGGCCTCCGGAGGGTATCCCCTGCGGCGCATGGCGGCCAACGTCGGCATACGCGGATCGTCCCAGCCGGACACCTTTCCCTCCTCCACCAGCCTGCGCAGGTAGCGCTTGGACATGATGGTGCGGGTCAGGTTGAGCCGGGCGAATTCGATCTGGCGCGGCGGGTGGGCAAACCCGGCCTGAGCCACCACCCAGTCATACAGCGGGCGGTGGATTTCGTACTCCAGTGAGCACAGCGAGTGGGTTACGCCCTCCAGCGCGTCCTGCAGCGGGTGCTGGAAGTCGTACATCGGGTAGATGCACCACTCGTCGCCGGTGCGGTGGTGGTGATGGCGAAGGATGCGGTAGAGCGTGGGGTCGCGCATCAGGACGTTGGGCGAGGCCATGTCGATCTTGGCGCGAAGTACACGCGCGCCGTCCGCGAATTCACCGGCCTTCATCCGCTGGAAAAGGTCCAGGTTTTCCTCCACAGAGCGGCTGCGGAAGGGGCTGTCCACGCCCGGCTTGGTGAGCGTGCCGCGGCTGACGCGCATCTGCTCCGGGGTCTGGTCATCCACGTAGGCGACGCCCTTTTGGATCAGCCCGCGGGCAATTTCATAGAGCTTGGGAAAGAAGTCGGACGCGAAATGCAGTTCGTCCCACTTGTGGCCCAGCCACTGGATGTCTTTTTCAATGTTTTCGACGAACACCGCGTCTTCCTTGGTGGGGTTGGTGTCGTCGAACCGGAGGTTGCAGGTTCCGCCATACTTCCTGGCGACGCCAAAATCGATGCACAGCGCCTTGGCGTGGCCGATGTGCAGAAAGCCGTTGGGCTCGGGCGGAAACCGGGTCTTGACGTGATCGTAGCGGCCAGAGGCCAGGTCCTGATCGATGAACTCCTCGATGAAGTTGGAGGCGCCGCGCGCTTCGGACACGTTCGATCCCCTCGATTCGCTAAGATTACGATATTATAGCACGGCAACCGGAAAATCAACAGGCGGAAGAGGTAAAATATACAGGGCATTCGGTATGGGGGACAAGGTGGAAGGGTACGCCAAAGGGCGCCGCCCTTTGGAAACCCGCAAGGGGGATGATCCCCTTTGACCCCTCTCGACAGGAAAATGCCCGCTTGCGCGGACATTTTCGGGTCAGAGTGCAATGAGAAACTGGTATCAATGTGGAACGTCGCGGGACGATCAGCGGGTATGAAAGACGCTTTTCCTTTGTCTACAGGTTGATGCCCAGAACGTTTTTGACCACGATCCCCACCAGGAAGCAGATGCCCGCAACACCCAGGCTGATTGACGCCATGCCCAGAAAACCCCTTCGGAAGGAGCGGCCCTTGGCGACGGCCACGTAGAAGTTGAAGGCGGCGATGATACAAAGCGCCAGCACCAGCATCGCGGCAAGCGCCGCAAAATAGCCGCCTGACGGCGCGATCAGATAGGGCGCGATCAGGATGGCGACGGTGATCAGGTAGGCCACGCCGGTGTAGATGGAGGACTTGACGGCATCCTTTTCGCCCGCCTCCCGGGCGGACAAAAAGCCGGAGGAGGCCATCGACAGCGTGGCGGAAATGCCGGTGATCAGCCCCGCCATGGCGATCATGCCGGTAGAGCGCATGGCCAGCGTGTACCCAGCCAGCGCGCCGGTCAGTTCCACCAGCGCATCGTTCATGCCCAGCACGATGTCGCCCACGTACTTGAGCCGCTCCTCGTCCAGAATCTCCACCAGCTGGTCCTCGTGCCGCTTCTCCTCCTCAAGGAACTGCGGCATCTCGGGCACGGCCTTGAGCGGCTCCTGGTAGGCCGCGATGCTCTTGTCCTCGCCGTTTTCGAGCAGCTTCAACACGAACGTATAGCCCAAGGTCCTGGCCAGAAACGCATACCACTGAACGCGGAAGCGGTTCATAAGGGGCGTCTCGCCCGCGTAGGAGGCGAACACCTGCGCGTGGCTCTTCTCCTCCCGCGCGATCGCCAGCAGCGTTTCGCGGTCGGCCTCCTTTTTAACGAAGCCCGCCACCTTCTCGTACAACGCCGCGCCCTCCATCTCGCCCTTCGCCAGCATCAGAAAATACCGCTTTTCGTCCATTCCAGCCGCCTCCTTTTGTAACGCCAAAAGCCAAACCCGCGCTGGCGCGCGGGCAAAGGTACTGTGCTATGCTTTCTCTATACCCCTTTGTGCGGGGTCCAGGGGGATCATCCCCCTGGCGGGGTCCGGGGCGGAGCCCCGGCGTTCCCCCGGTTTTCTCTCAGTTCACCACGCGCCAGGAGGAGACGGGCCACATGACCAGCCGGACCTTTCCCACGATTTCGCTGGCGGCGATGACGCCCACGTCGGAGCTTCTGCTGTCGTGGGAGTTGGCGCGGTTGTCGCCGCAGACGAACACGTAGCCTTCGGGGACCTCCCAGGCGCCGTCGATCATGGGGCTGGGGTAGGTGACGAAGGGTTCGTCCACCCTTTCGCCGTTGACATAGGTTTCGCCGTTCAGCATGACGATCTTGTCGCCCGCGACGCCGACCACCCGCTTGACAAAGTTCTCCTTCATGCCAAGCAATCCCGTGCGGCCGGGGTAGTGGCAGATGACCACGTCGTTCCGCTGGACGCCGTTGAGTTTTACGTCAAGTACCGTGACGATCAGCCGCTCGCCGTTATGCAGCGTCTCCTTCATGGAGTCGCCGTCCACCCGGATGATGGTGAAGAGGAACGACCGAATCAAAAACACCGCGATCAGCGCCACCGCGATGGATACGATCCACTCGCGCAGCTCTTTCCGGGCGTGCGCCCGGCGCGCCTGACGCGCCTGATCGGCCGCCGCGGCCTCAGATTCGGCCTTGGCGGAAAGTTCGGGCTGATTTTCCTTCCCTTCGCCCGGCGCGGAGGTGGAATGCTTCTCGGAATCTGGCATGCTCTCTCCTAATCGATGGTTGAAATGGCGTCAAAGGGCCACAACCTCAGGTGCACCTTGCCCAGGATCGCACCCTTCTCCGGAATGCCGATCTGCACCCACGGGCCTGCTTCGACAGGGCCGACGGAGCGGCTGTCCAGCGAAACCGGCCGATTGTCGCCCATCACAAAGTATGCCCCTTCGGGAATTTGGTACGCATCCATGGAATCGTTGCTCCGGTGGGTCAAGTACGGCTCGTCCAGCGCCTGGCCGTTGATGTAGACGGTACCCTCTTTAATCGAGATCTCTTCGCCCGGAAGGCCGATCACCCGCTTCACGCAATAGTGGTCCGCGCCCGGATAGGTGCAGATGATCACGTCCAAGCGGTTGTAGCCGAAGAGCTTGCCGTCAATGATGGTGGCGGCAAGCCGGTCTCCGTCCTGGAGGGTTTCCAACATGGATTCGCCGTCCACTCGGATCATCGTAAACAGGAACGTGCGCACGATCGCGACGATGATCAGCGCGATCAGGATCGATTTCACCCATTCCATAATTTCCTTCTTGGCATCCTTCTTGGGCTGTACGGCCGGCGTCTGGCTCATACTTGTTACGACCTTTCTAAAATACAAACAATACCGAAAACGCTGACTACTTCGTCCCTTTCAATCGTTCCCGGCGACCCGTTCGCCGGGAACGCGGTTTCCATCACCAGTGCGCACACTGGTGTAGGAAACATTTCCACAAGCCAGCGGGCCGCCCGGAAATCCCGCAGGATTTCAGGCCCGCGCAGTCTTCTTGGCGCTAAAAAGACGCGAAGCGGATTTTCAGCGCTACTGGATGGATCCCCAGCCGGTCAGCGGCCAGACGATGAAGTCCACTTTGCCGACGATGAGGCTGCGGGTGTTCTTGATCAGGCCGAAGGAACGGCTGTCGTCATTGTTCAGCCGGTTGTCGCTCATCACGAAGTAGCCGCCGTCGGGGATGGTGGTCAGCGGGTAGTCGCCGCCGCTCTTCTCCGAAACGTACGCCTCGTCCAGCGGCTCGTCGTTGACGTAGGTGACGCCGCCCTTGATTTCAATGGTCTCGCCGGGCAGCGCGACCACGCGGCGGATCAGCACGCCTTCGGGCGAATTGACGGCCACGATATCGCCCCGGGCGGGCTTCTGGGTGTAGTAGACGCTCTTTTTCACCAGCGCGACTTCGCCTTCAATGAGCGTGCCGCGCATGGCGTCTCCGCGCACGGAGATCATTTCAAACCCAAAGGTGCGCACACCAAAGCCGATCAAAAGCGCCAGCACGATGGCGATGGCCCAGTAGAGGAACGCGCCGCCGGCCTCTTTTTTCTTCTTTTTGTGGACGGGCTTTGAGGAAGCCCTGCGGACGGGCCGGTCGAACTCTTCAAAATCGTCCCTTCGGGGCCGGTCGAACCGCTCCACGGGCCGGGGGCTCTGCGCCCGGGGCTTTTTGCGGGCGGGCAGCTCCTCATCGTAGCCGCGCACGGCGCGAACGGGGTAATCCTCGTCTACCGAACGGGACTTACGGACCGGGCGCTCGTCCTCATCAAACCGCGTCTTTCGGACGGGGCGATCTTCGTACATCGCGCCAGACTTGACCGGGTGGAGCGGCCGTGCCTTGCGGAAGCCGTCGTCGCCAAAGGGAAGTTCCGCCTCCCGGCCCTTGACGGAGCGGGAAGCCGCGGGGCGGGACGTCTTTGCGCCCGCGCCGCGAGCACTTTTTTTCACCTCATAGAAAGCGTCCTCATCGAGGAAGCCGAACTCCTCCTGCTCAGAACGCGCGGCCTTGCCCTTCCTGACCGGGCGCTCGTCCCAATCCGCGGGGCCGTAGTCCCTCGCGGTGGCCCTACCGGTTCCGGCTGGGCGGCGGCCCGCCTTTTGCTTGTTCATTCGCCACTGTCCACCTCCGCCCGGCTCACAATCTTCTTGAGCCTCTTTTCAAACACCGGACGATCGAGCATAACGATGCGCCCGCAGCCCTGACAGCGAATCTTGATGTCCGCGCCCACGCGGGTCACCGTCCAGGTATCGCTGCCACAGGGATGGGGCTTTCGCATCTTCACCAGATCGCCCAGCCGGATGTCCATGATTACCTGAGCGAGCAGGCCATGCCGGACTCGCTGGCGCAGCTCATGCCCGCCTGGATGGCGCGGCGGTTGATCTCCATCAGCTTTTCCTTGCCGCTGCCCATCTTGTGCCGGAGAGCGTCCATCATCAGATCGATGTCGAACGTGCAGGTGAGCCCGGCGTAAGCGCCCAGCATCGCCATGTTGGCGGCGCGCAGGTCGCCCGCCTGGTCTGCGATCTCGCTGCAGGGCACCGCCACCGCGCGGATGTCTGTCCGGGTGGGAACGATGTCGATCAGGCTGGAGTTGTACAACAGCGCTCCGCCCGGCTTTACGGCCTTCTCAAACAGCAGCATCGAAGGCTTGTTCATCGCGATGACCACGTCCGGCTCCTCCACCTTGGGGCTGCCCACGGGCTCATCGGAAAGAACGACGGTGCAGTTGGCGCTTCCGCCGCGCATCTCCGGGCCGTAGGAGGGCATCCAGGACACTTCCTTGCCGTCCAGCATGCCGGAATAAGCGATCAGCTGCCCGATCAAAAGTACCCCCTGGCCGCCGAATCCGGCGACAATCAGGCCCGTTTCCATTCAGGTGACCTCCTTGTACACGCCCAGCGGGTACTGGGGGATCATGTTGGCCTCCAGCCACTTGAGGGCTTCCACCGGCGTCTGGCCCCAGTTGGTGGGGCAGGTAGACAGCACTTCGATCATGGTGAAGCCCTTGCCCTCCAGCTGGTACTGGAACGCCTTTTTGATGGCCTTGCCCGCCGCCAGCACGTTCTTCACATCGTGTACGCTGACCCGCTGGATCAGCGCCGGGCCGTCCAATGTTGCCAGCATTTCGCTGACGCGGATCGGGTTCCCGTTCGCCTTCGCGTCCCGCCCGAAGGGGGAGGTGGTGGTCTTTTGGCCGATCAGGGTGGTCGGGGCCATCTGGCCGCCGGTCATGCCATAGATGGCGTTGTTGACGAAGATGACGGTGATATTCTCACCCCTGGCCGCCGCGTGCACGATTTCCGCCGCGCCGATGGAGGCCAGGTCGCCGTCGCCCTGGTAGGTAAAGACAATTTTGTCCGGGTGCACGCGCTTGCAGCCCGTGGCCACCGCCGGGGCGCGGCCGTGGGCGGCTTCGTACATGTCGCAGTTGAAGTAGTCGTAGGCAAACACCGCGCAGCCCACCGGCGCCACGCCGATGGTTTTCTCCCCGACGCCCAGCTCGTCCAGCGCCTCGGCGACGAGCCGATGGATGATGCCGTGGGTGCAGCCGGGGCAGTAGTGCATGGGGAGGTCGGTGAGCATTTTGGGTTTTTCAAATACGATCGCCATCGCTCGCGGCCTCCTTCATCTGATGGATTTTGCCCAGAATCTCATTCACGCCCGGGATGATGCCGCCCGTGCGGCCATGGAACAGCACGGGACACGCGCCATTTGCCGCGAGCTTCACGTCGTCCACCATCTGCCCAAGCGACATTTCGACGGTCAGGATGGCCTTGACGCGCTTGGCGATCTCGGCGATCTGCTTCTCCGGGAACGGCCAGACGGTGATGGGCCGGATCAGCCCCACCTTGATGCCTTCCGCTCTGGCCTTGCGCACCGCGGTCAGCGCGATGCGCGCGGTGGTGCCGTAGGCGCAAACGGCGTACTCGGCGTCGTCCATGAACTGCAGGTCCACCATGGTCTCTTCTTCGCGCATCACCCGGTACTTGGCCTCGAGCCGGAGGTTGTGCTGCTCCAGCACCTCCGCCTTGATGTACAGCGAATTGATGATCGCGCGGGGGCGCGTTCTGTCCCAACCGGTGGCCGCCCAGGGCTTTTCAATCTTTTCAGTTTCAAAGGTCTCCGGCATTTCCACGGGCTCCATCATCTGGCCGATGACGCCGTCGCCCAGCACCATGACGGGGTTTAAGTACTTGTCCGCCGCGTCGAAAGCCTTGGCCGTCAGCGTGACGGCCTCCTGCACCGTGGACGGCGCATAGACCAGCAGGCGATAGTCGCCGTGGCCGCCGCCCCGGGTCGCCTGGTAATAGTCGCTCTGCGCCGGCTGGATGGAACCCAGACCGGGGCCGCCGCGCACGATGTTGACGATCACGCAGGGCAGTTCCGCTCCCACGAGGTAGCTGATGCCCTCCTGCTTCAAGGAGATACCCGGGCTGGACGAGGAGGTCATCACCCTCGCGCCCGCGCCCGCCGCGCCGTAGACCATGTTGATGGCGCTGACTTCGCTCTCCGCCTGCAGGAACGCGCCGCCCACCTGGGGCAGACGCTTACTCATATATTCGGGAATTTCATTCTGGGGAGTAATGGGGTAACCGAAGAAATATCGGCAGCCGGCGCGCACCGCCGCCTCGGCGATGGCTTCGTTGCCCTTGTACATTTGACGAGAATGCATGCCGTCCCTCCTCACTTTTCCACGGTGATCACGCAGTCGGGGCACATGCGGGCGCAGAACGCGCAACCGATGCAGGCCTCGGGGGTGACGCACTCGGAAGGATGATACCCCTTCTGGTTGAGCCGATCCGACAGCTTTAGGATCTTCTTGGGACAGGCGACGACGCACAGGCTGCAGCCCTTGCACTCGTCCTCTTTGATGGTCACTTTGGGCACTCGGAACACCTCGGCTTCTTCATGTGGATTTCCTGTAAGTATACCATATCCACATGTGGTTTTTGTGAACTTTTTTTATTTGCCCGCGCAAAAATTTCTGAACAACTGGGGAGACGCCGGGGCTCCGCCCCCGGACCCCCGCCAGGGGAGCATGATACTCCCCTGGACCCCATCAGCAAGGGGGGAATAGAGAAAACTTGCCATTTCCCAACATAAGGGCTTTGATACCAGTTTATCGTCCCTTTCTGACTCGAGAAATGGACGCGCTAGCGGACATTTTCCTTTGTGAGGGGTCCAGGGGAAATCATTTCCCCTGGCGGGTTTCCAAAGGGTGAAACCCTTTGGCGGAACCTCGCCCCACTATTTCCCAACGCAGAAATTCCGAAACACGGCTTCGATCACGTCATCGGCGGCGCTGCGGCCGGTGATTTCGTACAGGGCGTTCAGCGCCGCCATCAGGTCGACCGAGGCAAAATCCGGCGACAGGCCATCCTCGAGTCCTTCGAGCGCGCTGCCAAGGGAATCGATCGCCCGCTTCGCGCAGTCGATGTGGCGGGGCTGGGTCAGCCGCTCTTCCGCCGCCTCGAAGAACCCGGCGCGCCTGGAAAGCTCATTAAGCAGATCTTCTACACCCTCGTTCGTCTTGGCGGATACGTAAAGGCCCACCCGCCCGGGCGCAACGCCCAGATCGCACTTGTTGAGCGCGATCAGATAACGCTCGTCGGCTTCTAAAAGCAATTCCCGCTCCGGCTCTCCCTCCGGGATGGACCCGTCCAATACCAGCAGCACCACGTCGGCGGAGGCGATGGCGCGCTTTGCCCGCTCGACGCCCTCCCGCTCGATCTCGTCCGAGGTTTCCCGAAGGCCCGCGGTGTCCAGAATCGTGATGTCCAGGCCGCCCACCCTGAGCCGCTCGGACAATACATCCCTGGTGGTGCCGGGTACGCTGGTCACGATGGCGCGATCGCTTTTGAGCAGCGCGTTCATCAGCGAGGACTTGCCCGCGTTGGGCGCGCCCGCGATGGCCACCGTCAGCCCCTCGCGCACGATCCGCGCCGCCCGCTCGTCCACGGCCTCTTGGAGTTCCGAAATCATGCGGCAAATGCCGTCCTTCAGCTCCTCCGCCGTAGCGTGCTCGTCCACTTCCTCCGGAAAGTCGACGCCCGCCTCGATCATGGCGAGCATGTCGGTCAGCCGATTTGAAATCTGTTCCACGAACCCGCCCAGGGATCCTTCCAGCTGCCGGGCTGCGGCGCGGGCGGCGGATTCGCTGCCCGCCGCGATCATGCCCATCACCGCCTCGGCTTGAGAAAGATCAATCCGCCCGTTCAAAAACGCCCGGAGCGTGAATTCCCCCGGCTGGGCCACGCGGACGCCCTGCTTCAAGACCAGTTCCAGCGCCTTTTGCGCCGCGTAGCGCCCGCCGTGCACGTGGATCTCGCCCACGTCCTCCCGGGTGTAGGAGCGGGGAGCGGCCATGAGCACCGCCATCGCCTCGTCCACCGTCCGCCCGCCCTCCATGATATGACCGTAGTAGAGGCGGTTGGGTTGCCAGGGAGAATGGACCAAATGCCGAATAAAAGCCTCTTCAGGCTTACCCGCGGTACGGGCCTCCGCGGGATCAGACGCTTCACCGGCCTGACCTTTCGTCCCCAATTGCCGCTCAAAAACGGCCTCGAGCGCTTTTTGAGCGCCCGGGCCGCTGATGCGCACGATGGCAATGCCCCCTTCGCCCTGCGCGGTGGCGATGGCGGCGATGGTGTCCTGGTTACGCATGTACGCGGACAGGCAGCACCAGGTAGGTGTAGGCGTCGCCCTCGACGGGGCAGATCAGGCACGGGCTGACGGAGGAGTTGAAGCGCAGGTAGACATCCTCCTCCTGGATCGCCCGAAGCACGTCCATCATGTAGCGCACGTTGAAGGCGATGTCCAGGTCCTCGCCCTCGATTTCGGCGTCCAGCTCCTCGTAGACGTCGCCGCTCTCGGAATTGGCGGTGATCACGATGCGCCCGCCGGAGACCGACATGCGGATCAGGTTGTTGCGCCCCTCCCGCGCCATCAGCGAGGCGCGCTCGACGCAGCTGGCCATGTGGCTGGTGGACACCTTGACGCGCGTCTTCCAGTCCTTGGGGATGATCTGGCGGTACTTGATGAATTCGCCGTCGATCAAGGTGGTATAGAACTGGGTTTTGTCCATGTTGATCATCAGCTGGCTGCCGCCAATCAAGATGATGGCCATCTGGTTTTCGTCGTCCGCCATCACGCGGGCGATTTCGGTCAAGGCCTTCTGGGGGATGATGGCCGAAATCTCGGCGGTGTCGCCGCCCAGTCGCTCCAGGCGCATCGCCAGGCGGAAGCCGTCCAGCGCCACCATGCGCAGTTCGCCCTTTTCGATTTCAAGCAGGCTTCCCGTCAGCACGATGCGGGTTTCATCGCTGGAGGTCGCGAACGAGGTCTGCTCGATCAGCTCGCGCAGCAGCTTTTGGGGCAGGATGAACGAATTTTGTGCGCTGACCAGCGGCAGCGCCGGGTAATTGACAGGGTTCTGGCCCGCGATGGTGGTTCGGCTACCCTGGCAGCGCACCGTCATCGCGAAGGACTCGTTGGAGGAGGCCTTCAGCTCTCCGCCGGGGAGTTTGCGCATCACTTCCAGGAACAGCTTTCCCGGCAGCACGATATCGCCGTCGTCTTCGATGACGGCGGGAACCTGCGTCACAATGGAGATCGACCCGTCGGAACAGGTCAGTTTCAGAGAATCCTCGCCCGTTTTGATCAGCACGCCTTCCAAGATCGGCTGCGTGGTACGCGCCGAAAGTGCGCGGGCCGCCACGCTCAGCCCTTCGACCAAATCCGTCACCTGACAGGTAAACCGCATGATTTGCCCTCCTGATGTCCATTCCCATTCATAAGAGAAACGTAATAAGAGCCGTCGTAGTACGGTGGAAACTGTGGATAACCCTGGAAAATCGCCCTATCCGTTGGGTTTTGGCCGGTGGAACCCGGTGTGGAAAAGCGCGTGGTTTCGGCGGGCTTATCCACGAACTTCCAACAAGGGGAGGGGGTACGGGGGGGGGGGGGCCCCCCCCCCCCCCCCCGGGTTT
>JAEVZE010000181.1 GCA_023392395.1 Bacillota bacterium | reverse complement strand
ACCCACGCCCGAGCCGACACCGGAGGCGACGCCGACGCCCGAACCCACGCCGGAACCGACTCCCGAGCCCGAGGTGACGGTGAGCCCCGCCGATCAGGCGGTTCAGAACCTGGTCAGCCTGGGTTGGATGGCGGATGGCACTACCGGCCAGGAGCTGACCGACGCGCTCTTCAAATTCCAGCAGGCGGCCATCGATTCCGGGCTCTTCCCGGATGTGCTGCTGAACGGAACGCTGGATTCGGCAACCATCAACTGCCTGCTCAGCCCCGACGCACCCGCCGCATTCTGAGAATCACAATAATCATGAGCGCCGCCCCGAAAGGGCGGCGCTCATGGTACGAATAAACAGGGACGCCAGGGCGGAAAGCGCGAGGAAACCCGCGCCTCTACGCGGGGTTCCGAAGGCGCCACCGGGAGCATTCAGTGCGCTGACAAACCTCGTCGTCTATCCAATCTTTCCCGGAGACCCGCGCGCCGGGAACGCGTATTACGCCACCAGTACGCATACTGGTGGCGTAATACTACAGACCATCAACAAAGTCCCCGCCCTGCTTCCATCGTTCCCGGCGACATGCGCGCCGGGAACGGTTTCTGCCATCAGTACGCAACTTGATGGCAGAAACGTTTGCCTAAGTCAGTACGCCGCCCGGAAATCCGTGAGGATTTCAGGCGCACGCAGTTTTTCTTCTTTCGCATTAAAAAACCTTCGGGGTTTTTCAATGCGCTTTTTTTTCCTCCGCCTCGCCGCCCATCAGGCGCAAGAATGCCTCGGCGACCTCCGGGTCGAACTGGGAACCTGCGTTTTTGCGGATCTCGTCCAGCGCCGCCTCCAGCGGCAGGGCCTTGCGGTAGGCGCGGTCCTGGGTCATCGCGTCGAAGGAATCGACCACCGACAGCACCCGGGAGAGCAGCGGGATGGCCCCGCCCGAGAGCCCCCTGGGGTACCCTGAGCCGTCCCACCGCTCGTGGTGGGACAGGATGTACTCCGAAATGTGGATCAGGTCCGGCGTCGCCTGCGCGATCCGGTAGCCCACTTCCGGGTGTTTTTTGATCTCCTGCCACTCCGCTTCGGTCAGCGGCCCGCGCTTGGTCAGGATGCCCTTGTCCACGCTGATCTTCCCGATGTCGTGCAGCGTGGACAGAAGTTCCAGCGCCACCAAATCCTCCTCCGGCAGCATCAGTTCTCGCCCCAGCTGCCCGGAAAGCTCCGCCAGCCGCTCCGCGTGGGCCTCGGTCTCGTCGCTCTTCTCCAGCATCGTCTTTTTGATGGAGGACAGGATGGAA
Source organism: Bacillota bacterium (assembly GCA_023392395.1). Taxonomy (GTDB): domain Bacteria; phylum Bacillota; class Clostridia; order Christensenellales; family Aristaeellaceae; genus JAEZHK01. The sequence continues at coordinate 10,555 of JAEVZE010000181.1, read as the reverse complement.
CTGTGCAGGCTGCGGTGCTCGAAGATTTTGCGGCGGTACATGGCGTCCTCGGCGGTCTTGTACACCTGATCGACCAGCTCGTCCGGATCGCGCTTGGTGGCCCAGCCCAGGGACAGGCTGATAAAGCGCAGTTCGTCCGCCTCGGAGGCGCGGCTTTGGCAGGCGGCGCGTACGGCCTCCACGATCTGCTGGGCGGCTGCGCCGTCGGTGCGCGGCAGAAGCAGCGTGAACTCGTCGCCGCCGGTGCGCGCCAGCACGTCGCCCTCGCGCAGGCTGGATTTCAGGATGTCCGCGGCGGCCAGGATCACCCGGTCGCCCTCGCGGTGGCCCAACGAGTCGTTGATCAGCTTCAGGCCGTTGATGTCGCCCATGACCACCGTCAGCGGCAGGTGCTCCGGCCGGTCCAGACGCCGGAGGGCCTCGGCCAGGAAGGAGCGGTTGTGAAGCCCTGTGGCGGCGTCGTGGGTGCTCAGGTACAGGATGCGCTCCTCACGAAGCCTGCGGGCGGTGACGTCCCGGCTGACGCCGATCAGGCCGATCACGTTTCCGTCTGCGCCGTAGCAGGGCGTCTTGAGCGTCTCAAAGTACCGCGTTTCGCCCTCGCGGACGACGACCTCCTCGTACCGCTGCAAAGCGCCCTCGCGGAGGCATTCACTGTCGCCCCGCTGGAACATGCGCATGAGGTCGTCTTCCAGGAATTCCCTGTCCATGAGCCCCTGAATCTGACACTCGCTTAGGCCCGTGAAGTCGCAGAACGCCTTGTTGCACCCCATGTAGCGAAAGCGCTCGTCCTTGTAGTAGATCTGATCCGGGATGGAGTTGATCAGCGATTCCAGCAGTGCCTGCCGGTTCCCGTAGGCTTCCGACAGGCCCTTGTACATCTCGCTGGACTCAGTCAGCGCCTGGTTCATCTTCAGGATGGTTTCCTGGGAGTCCAGGACCTTTTTCAAGGTCGCGTGTACCAGCGAAAAGATGAGCAGCGCCGTCACGGCCACATAGAGGAGGCCTTTGACGATGCTCAATTCCATGACGTTTTGTTGATCTGATGAGACGCCCCAGGCAAACATGTCGGAAAACACGATCCATGCGCTCCCGGCCAGCATGTAGACAAAGGCGATCCGGGCCGAACGGCCCTTCGCGCCCTTCAGCCACTTGAACAGGCGGCTTTGAGGGTTTGGATTCAAAGCGCTGTGGGACAATCGATCCGCCTCCCGTTTCTGGGTGTCCGGGTCGAAGTGCTCGTCGAGTGCCTGTTACGGCGGCGCCCGCATGTACGCGGTCGCTCCGGTTGATCGAATTCTTCGGGCGGAAGCGCGCCGCGCCTCAGGCCGCGATTGTATTTAGATAACCTGTAATTTCCTGATTCTAACAACTTGCGGAAGTTTTCAGCGCGTCGTCGCCGTGGATCATTTCGATGAACTGGGCGGAGAGATGCGGGTCAAACTGGGTGCCCGCGCTGCGCTCGATCTCCCGAAGCGCCTCCTCGCTGGACATGGCGCTCCGGTAGGCCCGGTTCTCCGTCATGGCGTCAAAGGCATCCACGAGGGCCAGAATGCGGGACAGTAGCGGAATCTGCTCTCCCGCGAGGCCCCTGGGGTAGCCCTTGCCGTCCCAACGCTCGTGATGGGACAGAATATAATCCGCCACATGGGACAGCTCCATGGCCGACGCGGCGATGCGGTAGCCGATTTCGCTATGCTTTCTCATCAGCTCCCATTCTTCGTCGTCGAGCTTGCCGGGCTTGTTCAGGATGTGGTCGTCCACGCCCACCTTGCCGATGTCGTGTAAAAGCGCATATAGCGCCAGCTCGTCCATCGCCTTCTGCTCCAGCCCCATTCGCTCGCCCATCTCCTTGGACAGGCTGACCAGGCGTTCGCCGTGGGCTTCGGTTTCGCGGCTTCGGGCCAGCATGGTGGCCATCACCGACGAGAGGGTGGAGCTGTGGGGGCTGCGGCTCTCCAGCAGCTTATGGTAGTGCATGTTCTCCTGCGCGCTTTTCACGGTCTGCCGGAAGTTGGTGGCGAGGCTGACGCGGGTGCTGCAGCCCACCGACAAACTCAGGTCATAGCCGTGGGTGCCTTCGCTCCGGTTGAAGGCGGTTACCGCTTCCTTGATGCGGCGATTGACCTGCTCGGCCCTGGCGCTGGTGGCCCCGGGCATGATCAGGGTGAATTCGTCACCGCCGGTACGGACCACCATGTCCTTGCCTCGGGCGCAGCGCTGGAGCAGCCGGGCGGTTTCGACGATCAGCCGGTCGCCCTCCTCAAGGCCGAACAAGTCGTTGATTAGGTGGAGGCCGTCGATGTCGCACACAGCCACCGACAGAGGCAGGTAATCGTCGGTGTCCATCAGGTGGCTCACGCGCTCGTAGTAGCGCCGGTTGTTGAGGCCGGTCATCTGGTCGTGCTCGTAGGTGTACATCAGCCGCGCTTCGTTGTCCTTCTGGCTGGTGATGTCGATGACGATGCCCTCCAGTGCGGTGACGCCCCCCTCGTCGTAGATGCCCTGGCCCAATTCCAGCACCCACTTGCGCACGCCTGAACGGGTGGTGATCTCATATTCGTAGCGGAAGTTGGTCCGCTGCGCGATCACGCGCTGCCATTCCTCCCACAGCGCGTCGCGGTACTCCGGGGCGATCAGGCTGTTATAGCTGAGCTCGCGGTTGTCCAAAAGGCTTGCCGGTGGGTAGCCGGTCAGCGCTTGGCAGCCCTCGGATACGAATTCCATCGTCCAGTCCCGGTCGGGCCGGCAGCGGTAGGCCAGGCCCGGCAGGTGCGAGAGCAGCACCGCTTTGGAGCGCTCGCTCTCCCTGAGCGCGTCCTCCACCTGCTTCCGGGCGGTGATGTCCTCAATCAACGCCAGCGAATACTGCGCCGCTTCGCCGCTTTTCATCCGAACGACCTTGGTGTTGGCCCATACCTCCGAGCCGTTGGGCCGGAGGTAGCGCTTTTCCATCGTGAAGCCGTCGATCTCGCCAGTGAACAGGCGGCGGTGGTTGTCCACCGTGGCTTCGCGGTCGTCGGGGTGGGTGATGTCCTGCCAGGACAGACCTTTGAGCTCCTGGTGGGTCCTGCCGACGATCTGAAGGAACATCCGGTTGGAGGCGTCCTTGTCGATCGTATCCGAGAACAGCACGCTGCCCGGCGCGCTTATCACGATGCCGACGGGCGCCTGGTCCACCACGGTGCGGAATAGCGCCTCGTCGGCGGCCAGCTTCCTGCTTAACCTCGCCAGATTCAACCGCTCCAGGGCCAGCCAGCACAGCGCGATAAAGAGAAGCGCCACGCTGGACACGATGATGATCTCCGGCGTCATCCTGTGGAAGATGCTCGCCTGCCACTTGTCCGCTGGGTAGTCGATGCCCAGCGCCCCCATCATGTCGCCACCCGTGTTCTTGACCGGCGTCAGCGCGCTGACCCATGTGCCCCATGGATCGGTCTCCATGCCGCTCACGGTGGTCTGCTGGGTGTCAAACACCTGCTCGATGCTGCTCATCGCGCCGGTGTATTCCTCGCCGTATGGCGAATAATCCGGGGAATTCCTCGGTTCGGAATCCATCAGGAAGTGGAATTTTCCGTCCTGTTCGTAGAGCAGATAGGCAAAACGAATCTGGGCGTTTTTCGCCCGGAACAGCATCAGCGTGCGCTTGAGCGCCTGATAGCCCGGCGCTGAGGGGTTGATCGGGTCTTGCCAGAACTGTCCCTTGGCCTGCTGGTCCAGCAGGATCTCCGCCGATTCGACCAGCTTCGCCGCTTCGTCCCTGGCGTAGCCCTGATATCTTTGATAGGAAAAGTGCAGGTACACTGCGCCCAGAAGGAGGACCAAAAGCGTGACGGGCAACAAAAACGGCAGCCGGCGCAACGGCCGCCCGTGATGTCCGGCGCTCTTCGGGGCGATTGCCCGCGCCTGATTCATTCGTACCTCCGCTTACCGGTAGGCCTGCATTTGTGGCGTCACCAGCCTGGGCGTCGGACGCGCCCGCTCCGCTGATTTTACGGGGGGTGACCCGGAAAATCCGGGTGATTTTCCCCTATTATTTATAATAATGGTAAATCGCGTTCATGTCAACGGTGAAACCTCCTGTTCAGGCCGCGGAAAATTTGACGGGCAGCGCGGCAACTCTTGACAATTAAAACAGGTGCCTGTACAATAAAGATCACAGGCACCTGATCAATGACGTCGCAAGGAGAAGAAATCGTATGAGAGAACCTGGAAAAGCGGAAAGCCTGATGGAGAAGTTCTTCCGGCTGGATATGCTGCTGCACCGGAGGCAGATCGCCAACCTCCGCGCCTTTGGGCCGTTTGGAAACCCGCTGCGCGGACAGGGGCGGATTTTGTCCATCTTGAAAATGCAGCCCACCATCAGCCAGAAGCAGCTGTCGTACCTTTTGGACATGCGCCAGCAGTCGCTGAGCGAACTCCTGGCCAAGCTGGAAAAGAACGGCCTGATTGAGCGCGCGCAGTCGGAGGACGATAAGCGCGCCGTGGTCATCACGCTGACGGATAAGGGCCGGGAGGCGTCCGGCGAAGCGGATGCCTCGGCATGCGACCCGGACAAGGTGTTCGACTGCCTGAACGAGGAGGAGCAGGCGCAATTGTCCGGTATTCTGGACAAGCTGATCGAGGCGCTGGGCGACCGGATGGACGCCGCCCGGGAGGACTTCAGGCGTCCCTTCGGGCCGATGCACATGCGCGGCTTCGGGCCCGGCGCTTTTGGCCCCCACGACCCCTTCGGGCCCTTCGTCCCCGGGCCGTTTGATCCGGAGTGCAATCCCTTCGGTCCCGAAGGCCCGTTTGGCCCGGAAGGGCCCTTCGGCCCCTGGGACCGGGGTGGGCATGACCGGGGTGGCCGCCGCGGCGAGGCCAATGAGCGTGGGCGGCATGGAGAGGACTGCGGCGAACACGCCCGCGACCGGGACGCCTGCCGGGGCGAGGGCGACTTCCGCTTCGACCGCGATACGTTCCACGGTTGGGGGGATGGACGCGGCTGGCATGGCGAGCGCCATGGCGAAGGCCGTGAGGGCTGCCACGAACATCACCATCATCATCACCATCACGAGGAGCGCCGCCCCGAAGACCGGGACGAACACCCCGACAAGCCGGATCAGAAATAGCGGCATACATATCATTGCGCCCCTTCCGCAAGGAAGGGGCGCTTTCCTTCGCATCGCATCAGACCGTGCAATGCGGATATACCGAAGGTGCCTGCCAAGGAAGGTTAGGGGCTGCGGTTATTCTCCGGGCCGAGACGCGGGTTGGAGACCGGTCGCCCCCCCAGCCTTGCGCGCCTTCCGCGCGCGGATCTCGGATACGATCCAGATGACGAGGGGCAGCGCGACTTGAAAGGGGAAGGCGTAGTAGGGGTAGTATTTGATGAAGCCGAACATCTCCATGGTGCTGCCATACAGGATCTGCGCCAGCATCACAGCCAGAAGCCCCACAGGGGCCACCAGCTTTCGCCAGTCACGAATGCCGAAAAGGCAGGCAATGCCGCGGGTGGCGGTGATTAGGCACAGTGTACTCTTCGTGATGCCGGCCAGTATGAAGTTGACCGAGATGGAGCCCTCGATGCGGGACAGAAATTCGCCTACGTGGATGATGCGCACAGCGGCGTAGGACGGGAAGTACTCCGCCGAAACCACCGCCGGACCAAGCACCATCAGGTTGCGGGTGACGATGGCCATGAGCACCACAAAGCCTATGAGAATGCCGGTCAGATAAATCCTGCGCGGGTTGTCCGAGGGCCGGATGAAGTCCGCGATACCCAGGAGCAACACCGTCTCGGCGAAGGGGAAGGAGAAGGTCTGGAACGCGGTGTTTGCGATCTCGTCGATGGGGTGCTCGAAGAAGGGCCGGAAGTTGCTGGGGTCCATTACGTTGAAGGAGAGAAACACCGTCAGCGCCACAATACCCAGCACGATGGGGATCGTCGCCAGCGCCCACTTGCCCAGCGCTTTGCCTCCGTTTCGAGCCAAAAAATATATCGTGATCACCATGATGATGAGCATCGGCAGCTGCGGTGTCTCCAGCATGGAGGTAACTTGGAGATACTCCGAAAAGTTGCGTAATATCAGTGAGCAAAGATGCAGCGCGTACCAGCTCATCAGTGCGATCACAACTTTTCCAATCACCTTGCCCAGAAGGCGCTCGACCGCGACGAACAGGCCTTCGCCCGGATTGAGCTTGATGATCCTTGCATAAATCAAGACCATCGGCACCGAGACCAGTGCGGCCGATACGAGCGCGATCCAAGAATCCTGCCCCACGCCGGTGGCGGCGCCCACAACGGCAGAACTGCCAAAGATGAACATGATCAGGATTGCTATCGCCTGAGGACGGCTGAGTGGTTGATCCAGCAAGGGACACTCTCCTTTCTGGGTGCCGGCGCATGCGTGGAGCGAATGCTCTGGAAAAGGGAATGGACATCATGAAATCTCCCGAATTTTCGGATGCGACGTGCTGAGAATTTAGGGAACATGGAACAACGCCTTGACGGCCTGCTCGATGGGCTTCGCGGGCGAAGGCACTTTGACATCCAGCGCGTTCAGCACCAGCGGCACCAGGCTGAGGAGCATCATCGCCAGGTACAGGATCTTTTCGCCCTTTCCACTTTCTGCGAGGCGCGGACGGAAGTCAAAGGCAAGCGCGGCGGCGTAGGTGGCGGCCACGATGACCAGCATTATCATTTGGCTTCCTCCTTCGACTTGATGTACGCTGAGTTTTTGATGTTGACCTTGCAGGTAACCGATACGGGCAGCGTTTCGAAACGCTGTTCCCAATCGTTCTTGATCTGCCTCCAAAGTTTCAGATCCCGCTGATGGATGATGTGGCCAAAGCCGAAGATGTCGCTTTTGATCTCGGTCTGTACCTGCTTGATCATGGCGTTGATCTCAAACTCCAAGCGCTTTTCGGCTTCTTTTTCAAGCGCTTTTAGCTGCTGTTCATCCAAGGGATCAAGTGAATTGATGTTTTCCGCCAGATAGACATCTGTCTCAGTTTCGATTTGAAACGAGATCTGGCCGCCGTTGTTGGTGAAGTTCGTTTTCTCGCGGCTTCCGGCAATCTCCAGGGATACGTCCGGCATGCCGGTACCCTGCGATGCAAGCGCCAGGATGCCGCCATGGCACTGATTGGTGGCAATCAGGAAGTACTTGGACTCGTCGGGCGGCAGAAACCCCACCAGCTTGTCCTCTTTGAAGGCGGCGATGCCGTTGAGCTCGATCACCTTTTTGCCGTCGTTGTCCGTGATGTGGAAGGCAGGCAGCGTCAGGTTCATGCCCTGTCCGTTCAGGATGTCATAGGCTTTGTACAGGTCAATCTGGTTGGTGGAGGAGGTGACCTGGTTGTCATCGTTGACAATGGAATCAATCGCCAGCGAGATGATCGGCTGATCCGCACCCTCGCTTTCCAGCAGATCCTTGCCGTCACTTCCCTGGGCGATCAGCAGGCTGATGGTTTCGCGGGTCTCCGCGTCGCGCATGATCCAGTCGACGGCGCCCGCGATGCCATCGCTTCGCGCCGTCTGCTCGCCAATCGCGATGATGTGCATATTGCCAAAGTACAGCCGGTTGTTCATTTTGCGTTTGGCGTTCCGCACGGCCTCGAAGATGGTCTTGCCCTTCGTCTCAACTCGCTTGGAGCCGAGCCCTGAATCCTTTATGGACTTGGAGAGGTCTGCGATTTCATTGACAACCGTAAAGTCGCCTGTGATGGGATCCTTGTCAACGCTCATGCCCATGACAATGGAGATGTCGTTCAGGCTGCGGTAACTCCAGCAGCCGGTCAGCATCATCGGGATTAGGCACAGTGCGAGCACACGAAGCACCTTACGCATGGTCCGGGCCCTCTGGTGGCCTTTGCCGGGTTCGGTTTTTCGACAATTCGTCTGGGCGGGAGAGCATATCCCACCAGGGCAGGCGTACAGTCACGTCCTTGATCCGGTCCTTACTAAAATTGCCGTCCAGCGCAACCGACGGGATGCCGAAGGATGTCAGCGAGATCAGGTGGATCAAGACTACTGACAGTGCCACGGTGAATCCGAAGAAGCCAAACATGGACGACAACAGCAGCACGAAGAACCGGATGTAAATGACCGGCGCGTTGAGCTTGGGCACCAGAAGGTTTGTGATGCCGGTGATGGCCACCACGATGATCATGGGCGCGGCCACCAGCGCGGCATCCACCGCCGCCTGGCCGATGACCAGCGCGCCGACAATCGACAGCGCCTGGCCGATGTTGGTGGGCATGCGCACGCCGGTCTCCCGCAGGATGTCAAACGTGACCAGCATCACAAATGCTTCCACCGCCGCCGGCAACGGCACGCTCTGCCGCGCGGCGGTGATGCTCAGGAGGAGCGGCGAGGGAAGCATCTCCCGCTGGAACGCCACGATCGCGATGTACAACCCTGGTATTGAAATCGTCATAAAAAAACCTAGCATGCGCAGAATCCGGGAGAAGGAGGTGTAGTAGAAGCTCAGGTAATAGTCCTCGCTGGCCTGGAAATTCTCGATGAAAAGGTACGGCACCGTCAGAACGGACGGCGTGCCATCCACCAGGATCGCGATGCGCCCCTCCAGCAGTTTTCCGATTACCACGTCCGGCCGCTCGGTGTAGCCGGCGGTGCGGAACAGCGAAAACCGGTGCTCGCGGATCAGCTCGTAGACGTAGTTGGAGTCCAGCACGCCGTCGATGTCGATTTCGCTCAGCCGCTTCATCAGTTCGTCCAACGCGCCGCGGTTGACCACGTCGTCCAGATAGCACACCATGACGCAGGTCTGCGTCCTGCGGCCCAGCGACAGGTGGCGGATCTTCAGGTCGTTGGTGCGCGCCCGGCGGCGCAGCATGGAGATGTTCTGGATGATCGACTCGGTGAACCCTTCTCGGGGGCCGCTGAGGTTCTTCTCGCTGTCCGGCTCCATCACCGAGCGGATGGGGAAGGACTTGGTATTCAGGATCGCCGCCTCATTGCTGCCGTCCGCGAACAGGATCGTGTCGCCGTAGGCCACCGCGCCCACGATTTTTTGGAAGTCGTCCGTCAATTCTGATTCGTTGACCTGCACCACCTCGCCCGTTAGCCGCTTGATGCGGCCGGGGCCCTTGGGCAGGTCGCCCTGCATCAGCGGGCGGAGGATGCTGTCGTTGATGGTGGTGGAGCTGACCAGGCCGTCGGAGAATACGATGGCGATGTCCTCCCGGCCTTCCTCCGTGACGTACCTGTAGCGCATGATGTCCACATCTTCGAAGAGCTTGCGCATCAGCGCCAGGTTCTCCGAAAGCGATGAGGAAACTTTTAGCCCCTCCAGCCCCTTGTTGAACGCCTCGACCTCTTGGCTGAGGTCCCGCTTTTTTCGAAACAAACCCAATGCCGCATCGCCTTCCCGTAACCGGCGCTTTCGGCCGGCATTCACCATCAGTATGGCAAAAGCGGAGGGCTTTTATAAAACGCGGCATTTTCTGCAAACAAAAAGCGGCCCGGCAGGGCCGCGGCGTTTTCCGAGTTGTCAGGACTTCAGCATTTCCTGGATCTCTTCAGGCGTCTTTCCGGAGGCCTTCAAATCAGCGAACACCTTCGCGTAGGACAAGCGGCGCCTTCTGGGCGCGTTGATCATGCTCTTGCGAGTTTCGAGTTGTTCAATCGACTTGGAGTGGAACGCGATCTTCCTGTCAATTTCCGCGATGCGCTCTTCCGCGCTTCTGAAATTGCGCTTCGCCTTGGTTTCCACCTTCGCTTCCTGGGTCTTCTTGCGAGCAGGCATGGCAAACACTTCCTTTCTGCCCCATAGTATCACATCTTCGATGGGATTTCAAACACCGGAATGAAATTCCGCATAAATTTTTTATGAAAGCAAAGAACGCGTGCATTTCTAAGCCAATAGACGATTGCGCAATTCGATGAAATCCGGCGTGATACAAACGTACTTTGATCTTGAAACGTCCGTTTAAGTGTACATTACATTGTTACCGTAATAAAATAAGCCCTTGAGGCGGAAATGCCTCAAGGGCTTAATGGAGATTTCCGTCAGACGCGGCGTTCGTAATTGCGCGCGACTTTGTTCCAATCCACCACCTCGAAGAATGCCCTCACGTAGTCGGCGCGAAGGTTTTTGTACTTCAGATAGTAGGCGTGCTCCCATACGTCGATGCCCAGGATGGGCCGCCATAGCCCCTCGGTTTCCAGGAGCGGGTTGTCCTGGTTGGGGCTGGCCATGACCTTGAGCGCACCTGCCGCGTCCGCCGACAGCCACGCCCAGCCGGAGCCGAACTGCCCCAGCGCCGCCTTGGAAATCTGTTCCTTGAACTCGGTAAAGCCGCCGAAGGCGCCGCGGATCGCGTCCGCCAGCGCGCCGGAAGGCTCTCCGGGCGCGCCCGGCGCCAGGTGGTCAAAGTACAGGTTGTGGTTGAAGAAGCCGCCGCCGTTGTTGCGGACGGCCGTCTTCACGTCGTCGGGCACGCCTTTTTTCCAGCTCGATAGCAGTTCCTCAATGGACTTTCCCGAAATGCCCGCCTTGTCCAAAGCGTCGTTCAGGTTCTTGGTGTAGGCGGCGTGGTGCTTGGT
>JAEVZE010000146.1 GCA_023392395.1 Bacillota bacterium | reverse complement strand
GGCCTGGGCGATGACGAACTGATCTTCCTCGTCGGCGGTCATATAGATGATCTCGTCGGTGGCGCGGCAGGCCTCGCGGTCGATGCGGCGGTAGGGAGCCTCGATGAAGCCATACTCATTGATGCGCGCGTAGGTGGCCAGAGAGCCGATCAGGCCGATGTTGGGGCCTTCAGGCGTCTCAATGGGGCAGATGCGCGCGTAGTGGGAGTAGTGCACGTCGCGGACAGCGAAGCTGGCGCGGTCGCGGTTGAGGCCGCCGGGGCCCAGTGCCGAGAGGCGGCGCTTGTGGGTCAGTTCGGCCAGGGGGTTGGGCTGATCCATGAACTGGGACAGCTGGGAGGACCCAAAGAACTCCTTGATGGCCGCCGAGACCGGGCGGATGTTGATCAGGTCCTGCGGACGGACTTTGTCCAGGTCCTGGATCGCCATGCGCTCCTTGACCACGCGCTCCAAGCGGGAGAGGCCCACGCGGATCTGGTTTTGCAGCAGTTCGCCCACGCTTCTGAGGCGGCGGTTGCCCAGATGGTCGATGTCGTCGATCTCGCCCACGCCGTGGAACAGCCCCACCTGATAGCTGGCGGAGGCCACGATGTCGTCCACGAGGATGTACTTCGGAATCAGCTTTCCAATGTTGTCGCGCAGCAGTTGGTTGAACGGCAGGCCGTCGGCCCTGGCCGACTTGCACAGCTCGAGCAGCACCTTGAGGTGCACGCGCTCATGCAGGCGGACCACCGCCTGGTCGTACTGCTTGTACAGCTCGGGGTCGTAGTCCTTCATGAAGGCGTCAAACTGCACGAAATTGTTGCCGATGACTTTCAGCGCGCGGCCTTCCGTGGTCTTGATGACCACGGCGTTGATGCCCGCGTCCTGAATCTCCAGGGCCTTTTCGCGGGAGATGGTGCCGCCCTTTTCCACCAGGATTTCGCCGGTGTAGGGGTGCGTCACATCCTCCTCCGCGATCTGCCCGGAGAGGCGGCGCGCGATGGCCAGCTTTTTATTGAACTTGTAACGGCCCACCTTCGCCAGGTCATAGCGCTTGGGGTCGAAGAACAGCGAATTGATGAGGTTGGTGGCCGAGTCCACCGACGGCGGCTCGCCGGGGCGCAGCTTATTGTAGATCTCAATGAGCGCCTGCTCGCGGCGGGATTTGGCGCGGCCCTCGCGGTCCTCGGAGGAGGCGTCGCGGGCGATGGTGGCCGAGACGCGCTCGTCGTCGCCCAGCATGTCGATCAGAACCGCGTCGGTTTCGTAGCCCAGCGCGCGCAGCAGCACCGTGATGGGGAGCTTCCTCGCCCGGTCGATGCGGGCGTAGATGACGCCGTTGGAGTCAGTCTCATACTCGATCCACGCGCCGCGGTTGGGGATCATCGTGCAGGAGAACAGATTGGCGCCCGTCTTGTCGATGGTCTTGGCGTAGTAGACGCCCGGCGAGCGGACCAGCTGGGACACGATGACGCGCTCCGCGCCGTTGATGACGAACGTGCCGTGCTCGGTCATCAGCGGGAAGTCACCCATGAAGACTTCGCTTTCCTTGATCTCGTGGGTCTCGGTGTTGGTAAGCCTGACGGTAACCTTAAGCGGCGCGGCGTAGGTTGAGTCGCGCTCCTTGCACTTTTCGACGGTATACTTCGGCGCGTCGTCCAGAGAATAGTCGATGAACTCCAGAATCAGGCTCTCGGAATAGTCGGTAATCGGAGAGACATCCCTGAGTACTTCGCGAAGGTCCTCCTTCAGAAAGTGCTGATAGGAATTCTTCTGAATCTCGATCAGGTCGGGCACCGGCAGCGATTCCTCGATGCGGGCGAAGGTCATGCGTGTGCGCCTGCCCATCTGCACCTCGTGCTCGTTGCAAATCCGCGCCGTATTTCCCATGTGAGGTCACCACTCCTTTTCTAAGGTCGAACAGGTTCGCGGCGTGCGCCGCCAATCCGGAAGAAGTTACGAAAAAGGTGTAAAATTTTTGCGACCGTCCCTATTGCACTTTTGGTCCTGAGGGTGTACAATACGTCCCAAGGAAATCATGCGGGGGCTGGTCGGGCGGGTGAAAGCGCTCAAGTGGGCTGGTTGCCCATACTAGTGCAATTATCTATAATAGCACTGTTGTCAAGCCTTGTCAACGGCATGGCACGATTTTTTTGGCCTTTTTTCTCCAAAACAGCCCGCTTTTTTCTATTTGGGGGGCATTTGACGGTTTGAATCCGGCGGCATCACCCATCTTCACCACTTGGTGCGCCGCCCGAAAACTTGCGAGAACACGCTCAGATGATGAATAAAATCCTGCAGAAATTTCTCGTTTCTGCAGGATTTCCGTTTTATTCATCCGGTGTTACGCCCGCTCAGAGAGGGTGATCCTTTGAGAGAATCGCATAGCGGTTTCCTCTTTCGGTTGAAAACCCTCTTTTCGATGCGCTTACCCTTTCCCTTTTGCGCCGCCCAGCTTCTGATTCTTCAGAATATCGGACTTGTAGGAAAACACGCTCTCCCGCTTGTCTGCGGCGGCAGTCAGCGCGTATCGGATCATCTCATCCAGCATCTTCCCGAACTTCAGGCCCAGCGGCTCCCACAGATAGAAGGCCAGCGAGCCCGGGATGGTGTTGATCTCACCCACGTAGAGGGCATCGTCCGCCCCGTCCAGCATGAAGTCGATGCGCACCACGCCCTTGCAGTCCAGCGCGCGGAAGATGTCCACGGAGAGCGCCTTGATGCGGGAAGCCATCTCCTCCGGGATGGGCGCGGGGATGATGCGCTGCAGCGACTGCATGCCCTTGCCGCCCTTAGCGCGCCGCATGTATTTATCGCTGAAGTCCACCAGTTCCTCGCCGCCCAGCGGCATCTCCAGTTCCGAGGCGCGGGCCTCCTCGCCGTAGCCCAGCACCGAGCAGTTGACCTCCCGGCGCTTCTCCACGCCCTTTTCGACGAGCACGCGGCGGTCGAAGGAGACGGCCACATCCAGTGCGTCCTCAAGGCCCGCCCGGTCGTTTGCCCGCTTGATGCCGATGGAGGAACCCAGATTCGCAGGCTTCACATACACGGGGTAATCCAGCGCAGCCTCGACCTTCCGGACGCAGGCGTCGCGGTCCTTCTTCCAGGACGCCCGGTCGATCCACGTGTCGGGCAGTACCGGGAAGCCGCAGCCGCGGAACAACTGCTTCATGGCGATCTTGTCCATGCCCACCGAGGAGCCCATCACGCCCGAGGAGGTGTAGGGCACGTCCATCATCTCCAGCATGCCCTGCAGCGTGCCGTCCTCGCCGTTCATGCCGTGCATGGCCAGAAGCGCTACGTCAGCGCTCGCCACCACCTTTTCGCTCCGCTGGAACAGCCCGCGCTTTTCGCTCGGGTCGATCAGCAGCAGCTTTCCGCCGTCGGCGGTGGGCAGGACTTTCCGCGCCTGTGCGGGATCAAAGGACGGGTAGAAGGAGATGTCCCTCAGGCGCTCGCCCACGTACCAGGCGCCGTCCCGCGCGATGTAGACCGGGAACGCGTCGTATTGCTCCGGGTCCAGCGCGCCCAGCGCCTGAATGCCGGTGATGATTGAAACGTCGTGCTCGCAGGTTCGGCTGCCGAACAACACCGCAACGCTCAGTTTCATGCGAAAACCCCCTTCAAAGTGTCGCCGAGGACATATATATCGATGCCAAATAGGATTTATCAGAGTGATTTAAGCCCGTCGTATAAATCATTGAAACTTTTCATCGACTTGCATCTGCCGTAAGATAAGCTTGTATTCATGCCGAATGATCCAAGATAACACTTGGTCAACTCTTCAACCGTTTGCTCCAGCATGGTCATAAACTGCGTATAAATCGCGTCGTACTCAGGGCCGCTTTTTTGATAATGGCTATCAATCAGCCCTTCCGTCAGTTGGTCCAGGGGATAGAGCTTTAAGTGCATCAACTCGTGAACGATTACCTCTTCCAGATTCTCTTGTTTCGGATTCAGGCAGTTGATCATCAGAATGGCTTTCCTGTCGTCACAGTCGACTTTAAAGTCACCAGTTTTTTGGAACAGTGGATCATCAATCAACTCGAGCCGAATATCCCAGCTGTTCTTCAGTCTCAATATTTCAATCCATTTGGCAAACAGAACATTGATTTCCTGTTCGGTCAGCATTCTGCCACCTCCACCCCGATTCGCATCTGGCCTTCGCTTCAACCCTCCGAATAGTTGTCGGGCAGGTCGTTTTCAAACAGGATCACGTCGCCCGGCTGTGCAACGCGGGCGATGACCGCCTTGGCTTCCTCGAGGTTCCGGACAACATGGAGTTGATCCTGACGGAAATCAACAGACAGAAGCCCCTTTGCGATGGGCTTGGTGCGCTTGGGTCCCACCAGGATCGCCACGTCGCAGGCGGCCGCCAGCTGCTGCCCGAACCGGCAGTTGAGCTCCTCTTCCCTCTCGCCCTGCTCCACCAGCCCCGGCGTCACCACGATGTGCCGCCCCGGGAAGCTGGACAGCACCTCGAAGGCCGCCGCCGCGCCGGAGGGGTTGGCGTTGAAGGCGTCGTCGATGACGGTCATGCCGTTTGCGCCCTCGATCAGCTGAAGCCGATGCTCCACCGGCTCCGCGCGGGAAACGCCCCTGGCGATCTCCGGGAGCGCCATGCCCAGGCGCTTGGCCACTGCGCAGGACAACACGATGTTCTGGATGTTGTGCTTGCCCAGCAGCTTGGTCTCGCATTGCACGCGGCCGCCCTCGCCGTCCGCCAGTGTGAAGCGGCTGCCGGATGGCCCCACGGTGATGTCCTCCGCATACATAGAAAGGTAACCCGAGCCCAGTCCGGCGCGGTATTTTTCGCCCTTGGCGCGGGCGAAAAGCTTGTCGCACCAGCCGCCGTCGTCCGCGCCGAAGAAGGCCGCGCCGCCGGGCGCCAGCCCCTCAATTAACTCGAACTTGGTGTTCGCGATGGTCTCGATGGTATGCATTGTCTCCAAATGCTGCTCGCCCACGCTGGTCAGCACGCCGTACACCGGCTGCACCAGCTCGCACAATTCCTTGATGTCCCCCGGATGGCGCGCGCCCATCTCGGCGATGAACACCTGATGGTGGGGCTCCAGCTGGGTGCGGATGACCTTGGTCAGCCCCATGGGCGTATTGAAGCTGGAGGGCGTGGCCAGCACGCTGTATTTTTCACTGAGGATTGCGGCCAGAATGAACTTGGTGGAGGTCTTGCCGTAGCTGCCGGTGATGCCGATCTTGATCAGATCGGACCGCCCTTCCAGCTTTTTACGGGCGTCGTTGAAGAAGTAGCGGTTGACGCGCTGCTCGATGGGCTGCATCAGGTGCCCGGCGGTCAGTGCCAGGTACGGGATGCCCGCGAAGAGGAGATACGGAGGAACGCCTAGCCAGCTGAGAACCAGCGCGGCCGCCAGCGCGATCAGGCAGGCGGCGGCGAACAGCCGCTGCATGCGCGGCGTGTAGGCCAGCGGCTTCTTGGGCGGGGTGATGTACTGGGTTTCGTTGAGCCGCCACGCCGCCGCGCCAAAGCCGGCTAGAACGAGAACCGCAGACACGGCGTTCGCCGCGTCACGGTTCATGAAGAGCGCCAGTATCAGCGGCAAGAGGAGCTTGGCGATCACCGCGATCACGCCGATGTTGAGTGTCCAGCCCAAAAGCTTATCCCGGTTCTTGCTCAGCCAGCGGTTGTAGCCGTCCAGCTGATAGCTCTCCAGCTGCAGCATGTGCAGGTAATAACGGCAAGTGATCGCGGAGATCGCCGCCACCAGGATCGATTCCAATGCGTCAAGCCAGCTCAAGCGTTTGACTCCTCCAAGAACTTGCGCACAATCGTGCGGAAATCCGCATAGCGGTCCAGATACGCGAAGTGGCCCGCGTCCTCAAACACGACGAGCCCTGCGTCGGGAATCTCTTTTTCCATCACTTGGCCCATCCAAAGCGGCGTCTGGTCGT
This sequence comes from Bacillota bacterium, assembly GCA_023392395.1. Classification (GTDB taxonomy): domain Bacteria; phylum Bacillota; class Clostridia; order Christensenellales; family Aristaeellaceae; genus JAEZHK01. Next base: position 3,929 of record JAEVZE010000146.1, on the reverse strand, counting down.
CCTTCGCGCCCCAGATGAGCAGAGCCGACGACCGGATTTGGGGCAGACAGGGCCTCAGGTCCTGATGGATGATCCGGTTGAACGTGGGCCGCATGGCGGGCGTCAGGGCGCGATAGTCAGCGGAGCCAAACTTTTGGATCAGCGCCTCCCGCAGCGCCTGAACGTTCTTTTCTCCGCATATGGCGCGCGCCGGAGCGGATTCCACCACGCCTTTGAGCGCCTTGTACAGCGTCGTGCGCGCACGCCTTTTTTGATTCGGCTTTGCGATCAGCCCCGCCGCGCCCGTCAGCACCAGTTTACCGGCCAGTTCCGGGTACGTCGCGGCCATCAGGATCGCAACCCGCCCGCCGAAGGAGTGCGCGACGATGTCCGCGCCCTCTATCCCCAATTGGCGTATGAAGGCGGCCGTAAGTTCCATGTATTCCGTGACCGACCATGTGGCTTGCGGCTCAGGCGAACGCCCGAAGCCGGGAAAGTCCAGTGCGATGACCTCGCGGGTCTGGGAGAAGTCCCGTGTCACCGGCAGCCAGCTCTCGATTTTCCCACCCCAGCCGTGCAAAAGCAGGAGCGGCTTGCCCGCTCCCTGCCGTTCGTAATACAATGTCTGCCCATCGTGCTCAAAGATCATCGGTTCACCACCGGAAAGAATTATAGCGCATCCCACCGCAAAAGGGAAGTGAATTATTCAGGTGCCGGCAGAGCCGGCACCTGCAAATGAAATCTGCTTGGCATCTTTCATTTGCCCAGAAACGGGCCGGTTTCCTCAAATGCTGCGGCATTTGCGAGCGGAAACCGGTTCGGGTCTGCTTTCCCATTCGCTTACGCTCGGTGGGAAAGCCAAATCCACCGCACATGTCGCTGGATTTGATGGAATGCAGAAGGAGCTTCGGCCCCCTCTGCACTCCCCCGGGATCGTCAATCCAGCGCAAACTACTCGCTCACTAGATATGGGTCATTTTCCGGGTGCGCCTCGGGCAGCTGTTCGCAGGCCATCACCAGCGCGTCCTCGTTGTTGTCGGCGTAGTAGCGCTTACGGAAGCCGACTTCGATAAAGCCCAGCTTTTTGTAGAGCGACTGCGCGACCAGGTTCGACCGCCTGCACTCCAGCGTCATGTAGTTGATGCCGGTGTCGGCGGCCAGCTGCATCAGCGCCCGTGCCACCAGTTCGCCAAGGCCCCTGCCCCGCGCGTCCTTGCGGACGGCGATGTTGGTCACGTGGCCTTCGTCCAGCACCAGCCACATGCCCGCGTAGGCCACCGCTACGCCATCCTCCCGGGCAACCAGGTATCGGGCGCACCGGTTTTCCGTAACCTCCCGAACGAAGGCTTCCCGAGACCAGGGGATTGCGAAGCTCTGCTTTTCAATCTCGCAGACAGCATCCACGTCTTCAAGTGTCATCAGGCCGGTTTCGATCATGCCGTCTCTCCCCGCTTCGCGGCGCGCTCGCGCTCCGCCTGCGGCTTTCTGAGGTAAATCGGTTCGAGTTGGTCGCCAGGCAGTCTGAGCGCGGGGTTCATCTCCGCCAGATAACAGGCCGCGTCCGCCCGGAGGCCGGACAGGTGAGGCTTAAAGATCACGGCTCGGTCGCCCAGCGGGCGCTCAAGAGCCGCCTGGTGTACGCCCACGCCGTCCCCGGTGAACAGAAAGCGCCCGTCCGGGGGAAGCTGCGAAAGAAAATCCGTCAGGTTCAGCGCCGCGTCCTCGCTCATCCTCTCGGGCAGATATCCCTGCGAAAACCGGAATCTAGCGCAGTAGACCTGGTCACGCCGAGCGTCCAGGATCGGGCAAATCTCGCCTTCAAAGCCGAAAGCCCCGGCGGCCAACGCCTCCAGCGCGTCCACCTGGGCGCAGGGGATGCCCCTCGCCAGCGCGAAGCCCTTGGCCGCGCACACGCCGATGCGAACGCCGGGGAAGGAGCCCGGACCCGCCACGCAGGCGATCAAGTCCACCGATTTGATGAAAATCCCGGAAGCCTGAAGCGTCTGGTCCACCATCGGCATCAGCGTCTCAGAGTGGGTCAGCCCCACGTCCGCGGTCACCGAGTAACGCGGCTTTCCGTCCTGCCACAGCGCGACGCCCGCTACCGGACCGGAGGTATCAATCCCCAGGATGGTCAAGTTTCCGCCTCCCATGCACCCAGCACGTCCGCGATCTCCGTCGTCCGCTCCCCCATGCCGCTGCATGTGAGGCGGATCGTCCGCGCGTCTTCCGTTTCGCCGCGCTCAATGGATACCTCCACGCGGGGGCTCAGGTCCATACCCTCAAAGGGCCATTCGATCAGCGCGATCCATCTTCCGCCGGTGAATTCGTCAAGGCCCGCTGCGTAGTACTCGTCTTCGTCCGATAGCCGGTACAGGTCAAAGTGACATACGTTCCCATACGGCTGCATCAGCGTGAAGGTGGGGCTGGGCATAGGTCCCTCGACCCCCAGCGCCCGCCCCGCACCCCGCGCCAGCACGCTCTTGCCCGCGCCCAGGTCGCCAGAAATCAGAACGCTGTCGCCCGGTTTCAGCGCGCCGCCCAGCGCCGCGCCGAAATCAAACGTTTCCTCCTGCGAGTGCGTCCGGTACATGTCCCCTCCAAATCAGCCGTGCAAAAGCGGCGACATCCGCTTATAGAGTAGTGCCGTGACGATGCACAGCGCCGCGCCCTTGATCAGGTTGAACGGCGCGGTGGCCAGCAGGATCAGCTTCCACAGGCTGTCCACCGGCGGCACGGTGACCTGAACCAGCCGGATGACCTCCGACGTCGGAAAGCCCATCACGTTCTGATAGAACGGGATCAGCACATAGTAGTTGGCCAGGCAGCCGACCAGCGTCATGAGCAGGATGCCCGCTCCCATACCGATCAGCGCGCCTTTCAGCGAACGGCTCCTTCGGTAAACGGCCGCCGCGGTCACGACCAGCGACGCCGAAACAACGAAATCGGCCAGTTCGCCCACACCACCGGTCTGGGTGTTGAAAAGGCCCACCAAGTCCTTGATCAGCACGATCAGCGCGCCCGCAAGCGGCCCCATCGAAAACCCGCCCAAGAGGGCCGGCAGCGTCGAAAAGTCCAGCTTGTAGATCGGCGGCACAATCGGGATGCCGGGGATGTAGAACAGGAGCGCCGCCACCGCGCTCAACACGCCGATCCGGGTAATGCGTTTCGTATTGGTCTTCACAAAGCATTCTCCTCTCACGATAAAGCCCCTGCATAACCGTTCGCAGGGGCCTTTGCGGCGCGTGGGAGAACACCTTCTTCCATCCAGACTCAAGAACCTCTCGGTCCCATCACTGTCGGCTCCGGAATTTCACCGAATCGGCCTTTCGGCTCGCGGGCTGTACCGCCGGTGGGGATTTTCACCCCGCCCTGAAGACGTTTATGCTGTTGTGGCACCTATATTATGCGTTAGACTCGGCTTTGTCAACGGAGAAAAGGTTATTTTCAGGGGCAAGCGCTTACGGCTTCGTCGTCAGCGCTTGCAAAGGAGCGAGGCCGGATTTCTGAATTTTCCGCGGGAAATTCCGGGCGCAATCCGGACGGCCGGTGCTGATTCCCCGTCGGGCGGGCAAGCTCGCCCTTTGGGGGAATCCATTTGTACCGGCAAAGCCGGTACAAATGATTGAACCTTAGAGGACTGCGGTCCTCCAAACCTCTCGGGTTCATGCACCCGTAATTCATGCGCTGGCCGTGAGCTATTTCCCGAGTACCGCCGGCCCCACCGGGCGGACGCTGAGCTGCGTCACCGCGCCCTGACCGAACACGGCGTTCATGCGGGTGGTGTACGCCTCCATCAGGTCCAGCGGCACGAAGGCCAGGATGGTGCCCGCAAACCCGCCGCCGTGGATGCGCCACGCGCCGCGGCCCTCCAGCATCCTGCGGCTCAGTTCCAGCGCCAGCGCCATCTCCTGGTTCTCGCTGCCGGGCACGTAGAGGTTCTGCAAGAG
>JAEVZE010000120.1 GCA_023392395.1 Bacillota bacterium | reverse complement strand
CGCTGGATGTTTTCCAAGGCGAAGGTGGTCATGTCCACGTTCTTTACCCCGGCGCTGTTCCGTATTGCCGCAAAGCTCGACGTCGCGGCGTTCCGCAAAAACGTCGACGTCATGATGCAGCGGCACGACAACCTGCGCACGGTTTTTGCCAGCGAAGGTCTAGACAGGCCGCTTCAGGTCGTGCTCAAATCGCACCCCGCGGAACTGACGCTGCGCGACCTGTCAAGCGGCGCTCAGGAGGATATCGACGACGAATTGACGCGGAGGATGGAAGCGGACAGGCGGCGCGGCTTTGATCTTCAGCGGGATTCGCTGCTCAGGATCACCGTTTACAAGCTTGGCGAGGATCAGTACGCGATCCTGGTTTCGCAGCCCCACATCAATTACGACGGCGTGAGCGCGGGCGTCTTCATGAAAGAGCTGTTCGTGGATTTCATGCTCAATGAAATGGGGCAAAAGACGCTGGAGCTTCCGGAGGTGCAGTACAAAAGCTACATGCGCTGGCTTTCCGGCAAGGATAAGGAAGAGACGCTTGCGTACTGGCGGAAGGAACTGTCGGGCCTCGGGACAATGACGCTCACGCCGGGACGCCGGGTAAGCGGCTCCGGCTACGAACAGGCATCCAGCACGCTGGAGATCGATGCGGAACGTTCGAAGCAGGTCATGGCGCTGCAGGGGCAATGCCAGGCGACGCTGTTCAACATTCTGCAGGCTGCATGGGGCGCCATGCTCTGCTCGATTCATGGTACGCAAGACGTTGCCTTCGGTGCGATCTCCTCCGGTCGCCCGGAGGGCGTGGAAAACGCGGAACTGATCCTCGGCGGCATGGTCAACGCGCTTCCGGTGCGCGTAAACTACGGCGAGGAGACGACGCTTCGCGCGCTGGCCAAGGGACTACAGGACAAATTCGCGCTGACCATGAAATACAGCCAGTGCGCTCCGGATGAAATTGCCGAAGCGCTTCACAGGGACGAGCCCCTTTTCGATCACCTGCTCAATTCGCACCTGGCGATGGCGGGCGTGAGCCTGGACGGGGTTTCCGCGGTTCCGGGTGTGACTCTTCTGGACGTACAGAGCTTCGACCACCTTTCCGCGGATCTGTGCGTGTATTTCGCGCGCCAGAAAGGGCAGCTGTACGCGCGGTTTGCGTACAACGCGCTGAGCTTCTCCCCGGAGCGGATACGACTTTTGCAGGACAATTTCGCCCGGGTTCTGGATCAGATGTGCGAGAACCCGGATCTTATGGTCAAGGACGTTCAGACGGACGGCAGAAATGCCTTTGACCGACTGGCGGCGGACGAGCGCGAGCAAAAGCAGAAGCTTCTGACGCAAATCGCGCGCTTCAAGCTGTTCGAGGGCGTCGGTGAAGCGGCGCTGAACGACCTGATCGGCCATGGCCGCGAGAAGATGTACGCCGGCAGCGATGTGATCGAACGGCCGGGCCGCCAGGCGCGGGATGTGCGCCTGATCCTGGACGGACACGCGGAAATCGCACGGCAGTCCGCCGCGGGATGGCTCTCGACAGTACGCGTTGCGAAAGCGGGCGACTTGACGAGCGTGGAAGCGCTGTACGACGGAGAGACGTTTGAGGGCGAAGTGTGCGCGGTGGACGATGTCAGAACGCTGGAGATTCCGCGGGATCTGTTCCGGGAATTCCTGCTGGAAAACCCGGGTGCGGCGCTCAACCTGATCGACATCGTGAACAATCGGCTGAGCGTCATGACAACCCTTTGGATCGGCTCGGACGCGCAATGAAGCTGTACGCGCTCAATGTGCGGTGGCTGTATGAGGAGCGCGCGTTTGCGCGCCTCCTCGAGTGCGTGAGTGCGGAGCGGCGCGGCAAAGCCCTATCCCATCGCTTTGCGAAAGACAGGGCTTTGTCGCTGGGGGCCGGGCTGCTCCTGAACCTGGCGCTCCAACGCTTCGCGCCAGAACTGCCAATCCCCCCCGAAATCCGCCTGGGGGAATACGGCAAACCATATCTTGCGGGAAACGGCGTGCCGGAAATCGGCCTTTCACATTCCGGCGAATACGCGGTCTGCGCGATCGGACGGGAAGAAGTGGGTGTGGACGTCGAGCAGACCGGCATGGTGGATGCAGGCGTCGCGCGTCGGTGCTTTTTAGAGCGCGAGCTTCATCGCGTCATGCCGGACGGGACCCATGTGGACGCGGAGGAGTTTTGCCGCCTCTGGACGCTGAAGGAGAGCTTCATCAAGCGAATCGGAACGGGGCTCTCGCTGGATCCGCTGCAATTTGATATTTACGGCGAGGGGCAAATACGCGTTCGGCAGGATTATGACGCGCAACTGTACCATTGCAGGCTGTATGAGGAGCTTACGGGGTACAAGCTCGCCCTCTGCATTTCGAGCGGTGATTTTCCGGAGCGGATTGAAATCATTGAGAAAGAGGAACTGCCAAATGCCGCTGCTAGAAGGTTATAAGCGATCCTCGCGGCTGCTCGACGGGAAACTTCTGCAGTACCTCTTGCCGTCGGTCTTTACGGGGATGGCGCTTTCGCTTGCGACTGTGGTGGACGGTATCATCGTTTCATGGCTGCTTGGCGTGAAGGCGTTCGCGGCGGTGAATCTATGTGCGCCGGTCGTCATGGCCATGAACGCGCTGATCATGTTGCTGGGCGGCGGCGCCTGCGCGCTGGTGGGGAAGTCCTTCGGCAGTCGGAACCTGGAGCGGGCGCGCGGCTATTTTACGCTGTGCTTGCTTCTGTCCGCGGTGCTGTCGCTCGTGGCGGCGATTGCGGGCAACCTCGCGCTGGACCCGATCGCCCGTAGCCTCGCGAACGGCGAACTGGAGGAGCTGATCGCCGCCTACCTGAGAAATTTCTTGCTTGGGTTACCCTTCATCCTGATTCCGTCCGTCGTCGCGCTCTTCATGCAGACGGACGCGCAGCCCGTGCTGACGGCGGCCTTTTTGATGCTGGCCAACGTGGTCAATCTGATCCTGGATATTGTGTTCATCAAGGGATGCGGCCTGGGCATCGGCGGATCATCGCTGGCGACCGTGTGTGGGTACATCACCGCGCTGCCACTCCTTGTGGTCTACGCGCGGTCCAAAAAGCGAATGCTCGGCTTTACTTGGCGCGAATTGTCGCTGAAAAAAGCAGCCGAGATTGTCAAGGTCGGCTTTCCGATGGCCCTGACGGGCCTGCTGATGTTCGTCAAAACCCTGTTTTTGAACGCCGCGGCCATGTCCTTCTTCGGCAGTATGGGCGCTGCGTTCATGGGCGTATGCCTGAACTGCATGAGCATCACTTCGATCTTCTCGGGCGGTATCGCCCAGGCGATGTCGTCGATCGTGCCGATCTTGTTCGGCGCCGAGGATTTGAACGGCCTGAAAATGGTGGCCCGCAAGGCCATAAGGCTTGCCATTGCCTTCAGCTTGCTTTTCATGGCCGTGCTGCTGCTATTCCCGGGTCAGGCGGCGCTTTTGTTCAGCGTGCGCGACGTGGGCGCGGCCACGGTGGTCCAATGGTTCGCGTTCAGCGTGCCGTTTGTCTACCTCATGACGCTCCTACCCGTCTATTACGGCTCGACGATGCGCGCGGGGATGGCCAATCTGGCGGGATGCTTGAATCACCTGAGCATCATCCCCTTCGCGTACGCGTTGCCGCGCATTTGGGGGCCGTCCGCGCTATGGGGAGGGTTCCTCGCGTCGAGCGCGTTTTCAATTGTCGCCATTCTGCTGTTGACAAAGGTGTACGCGAAGCGAAAGGGGTTGTCTCCCATCCTGCTGCTGCCGGAGGAGCGCGGCGTCTCCATCGACATTACGATTCTGTCCAATCCGCAGGAAGCCGCCGCGTTGTCCGAACGCGTCGCGTGCTTTTTGCATGAGCACGGAGTCGGCAGCCGCGACGAGACGCTGGTGTCGCTGGCGGTGGAAGAGTTGGCGATGAGCATCATCACATACGGCATGGGGGAGATCCCGGTCAGCCCCATCGACGTTTTCCTCAAAAGGAGCGGGGCGTCGATCATCATCTCCATGCGCTATGGCGGAAAGGTCATGAACCCTCTCACGTATACGCGCGAAATGCAAAGGGATGAAATTCAAATCGACAGTTTGTCCGCGCTGCAGGCCGTCGCAAAGAGAATCGAATACTCCAATGCGATGGGCTTCAATACCCTGACCATTGAGCGCCCCCTGACGGCGAGCGCTCAAAGCCTTTCCGGCGGATGGGTTTCCGCATAAAAGGACTGCGGCTGTAAGGCAAATGCGCTGGCGCTGCCTGCGCTCGCCTAAGCGAGCGTCAGGGCGTCAAAAAACCTCACAGGTTTTTTGACACAAGAGAAAGGAACTGCGAGAACCTGAAATCCTGCGGGATTTCCGGGCGGCTCCCTGACTTATGGAATTGTTTCCTCCCCCAGTGTGCGCTACTTGCCGAAGAAACACGTTTCCGGCGCGCAGGTCGCCGGAAACGATAGAAATCCTTGGGGGGAACTTTTTTGACAAGTCTGGCGCTCGCCTAAGCGAGCGTCTTGATCAGCGTCAGCACATTTTGGCCGTCCTCATAGCGATAACATACCTCGTCCACGTTTTTTTTCACCATGTAGATGCCCAGACCGCCGATCTCCCTGTCCTCGGCGTCAAGCGTCACATCCGGGTCCGGCCTTTCAAGCGGATTGTACGGCACGCCGCCATCGGAAAAGGCGAGCGTCGCCACCGGCGGATCGCCCGAAATGCTGATGGAAACGTCGACATTGCCTTCTCCCGGCGCGTAGGCGTAGCGGGCGATGTTGACAAACACTTCTTCCGCCGCGAGGGAAAGCCGCATGCGCTGTTTTACCGGACAACCGCTCGCCGAGAGTTCATCTTCTATAAATGCCAGAACGGCTTCCAGCTGATCGCCCGCTGCGGAAACGGTCAGATGCTTCACGTCTTTTCCCCCTTCTTGTTGACACGTAAAACCAGCATCGTAATGTCGTCGAACTGCGCGGTTCCGTCCGCGAAGGCGTCGATGTCCGCCTTCACTGTGTTCAAGAGCACCTTGAGATCGGTTGTTTCGCTCTGATCGAGCGTCTTTTGGAGCCGTTCCTCGCCGTAGAGCTGCTCTCCGGGGTCGATTGCCTCCGTGACGCCGTCGGTATACATGTAGAGCGTCTCTCCGGGCAGGAGCGTCGTTTCAACCTGCCGGTAGCGTACCCCTTCCATTCCCGCCAGCACGAAGCCCGGACGGGTTTTGAGGTATTCGAAGTGTTCTCCCTTTCGCCGGATGAGCGGCGCGTTGTGTCCGGCGTTGGCGAAGACGAACTTGCCGGAGGAGATCTCCAGCATGCCGATCCAAGCCGTCACGAACATGCCCGCTTCGTTGCTTTCGCAGAGCCGGGCGTTTGTCTCGTCAAACACCTGTGCGGGTGTCATGCCTGTCTGCGCCAGCGTCCGGATGAGCGTTTTTGCGGTCATCATGAACAGCGCGGCCGGGATGCCCTTGCCCGACACATCCGCAATGACCACCATGAGGTGATCCGCATCCACCATGAAGAAGTCGTAAAAGTCCCCGCCAACCTCTTTTGCAGGGATCATGATCGCGTAGATATCAAATTCCGGGCGGTCGGGGAAGGGCGGGAAAATGCACGGCAGCATGCTCGCCTGGATTCTGGTCGCGACGCTGAGTTCCGCGCCGATGCGCTCTTTTTCCGCGGTCACCCGGGTGAGGTTTTCGATATACAGTCGGAGCGAGGCGGTCATGCGCTCAAAGCTTGAGCCGAGCAGCTCGATTTCATCCCCGGTATAGATGTCGGAGTGGTAGTCCAGATTTCCCTCGCCAACGCCCCGCACGTCCTGCGCAAGCGTCAGAATCGGCTTGGACACGCGGTCACATACGCCTTTGACGATGAGGACGAAGATCGCCGTCAACACCAGGAACAGCCCGAGCATTGTGAAATTGAGCCTGTTGATGATGTTGTCCATGTCCCGGAGCGCGCTGTCGCCGATCGAGCGGATCGCCTGATCGGATTCTTCCGCGGGCTTGAGCATTTCATCCACCGGCATCACAACCATCAATTTCCATCCGGCGACGGGAACGGGTGCGTAGAGGATGTACACATCCTGCTGGCCGATCATGCTCTCGACAAAGCCGCTGTCGCTGGACTTCATCGCCTCCAGCGCGGCCTGCGCCTCGGTCCCCAGAAAATCCTCGCTTTTGTTGTTTTTCTCGCTCAGGCCGCGAGCGGAGATCACATCGCCGTCGCCGTCGAACAACATCGCGTAGCCGCCCGCGCCATACCGGGTGTTCAGGATTTCATTGTTGATGCTCTCGATCAGAATGTCCACGCCGAGCACGCCGTTGAATTCCCCGTTGACCAGAATCGGCTGGGCCAGCGTCACCGTAAGTCCGCGATTGAAGCTGTCGGAGTACGTTTTGGAAATGTACAGCGAGCGCGTCTTTTTGACGGCCGTGTACCACGCAAGCTCACGGCAGTCGAACGCGCCGATACCTGCCTTCGCCGCGGCGTTCCGATCATAGCCGATGTTGGCGCCGGATTCGTGGGCGGTGTAGATGCTGGAGATTTCCGGAATGTTTGAAAACATCACCGAAAATACGCCCTCAAGGTTTCCAAGCAGCGCGTTTTCAGCCTGCGCCTGAAACCCCTGAATATCGCTGGTGGCGGGCAGATAATGCAGCGTTGGGCCGTCCGCCTTTCCCTCTTTCAACAATTCGTCCGGCGTGGGGACGGGGATGGCGGGGAAGCGGTCCGGATGTTCGTAGAGATAAGAGACGTAAGCGGCCGCCTCGGCCGAGGCCCGCACAAAGGAATCCATCGTCTGGCTGATGGTCAGCGCCTTTTCCGTGACAAAGCTGCCGGCCGCGTCCAGCGCCTGGCTCACCATCATATCCCGGCTGCTCTGGGAAGCGTGGGCGCCAAGCTGCTCCTCGCTCTGGCGGGCGGCATCCCGAAGGAAGCGCATCCCGGCAAATGTAAACGCGCAGCTGAGCACCAGTACCGCGCAAAGAAGCAGCATGAATGTTCTGAGCAGCTTCGTACGGATTGAATGTTTCATGTTATGTCTCCATGGAGATGCCCGCATGCGTCAGGGCCTGACGCGTCTTTTGAAGGGAAGGCTCAAGATCCCATCGAACAATCCGCATCGACAGCACCGCGTCAAACCCGTCGGCGCGAACGACGCATGGTTGAAATTCGCCCTCCAACCGGCAGCCGGTGCGCTTCAGCATTCTAAAGGACGCGTTGTTGAAAAGACCCACCGTGCGCTCGCCCTCGCCATCCCGCAGGGCGTGCACATAGTACACTTCGCCATAGCTTTGCCGGTAGCCGCACGCATGGAAAAAGCGCATTGCGGTATCGAGCAATGCCTCCGGAAGCGACATGCCGCGTTCGCCTGGCGCGACCAGGATTTCTTTGCTGAAATAGAGCGTGTTGTCCGACGCGCCGCGCAAAATGCGCCCGGACAGGTCTTCGCAGCCCGAAAGCGGCACAATGCGCGATGGATCGCCGTACTTCTCATCGGTCAGCCCGCACCAGAGCGCGCCCAGCGGCCGTCCATCTTCGCGGGCGACCCAGACGTATTCCGATGAATCCGCCAGAAGGCGGGCAAGGCTTTCGGCGTTCTGTATTAGAAACATGCCGCCTTGTCGTTCGAAGTTTCGTGGTTCCTCCGGGTTCAACACGTGACGGTATTCGTCGCGCCGGATCCAGACCTGCCGGTACATGGTGGCCAGCGGTTCGATATCGGCCTCCGACATTGGGGAGATGACCAGATGCCGGCCGTCCGCCCTTGTCAGGTTCACGGGTTCGTCAAATTGTCGCACGTGGAATGTGTCCTCCGGAAACAATTTGCGGATTGCGCCTATTCGATGGTCAAAATGTCCACAAAGCCGGTCATGTCAAATACGTCCATGACGGCCTCGCATACGTTGACGACGCGCATTCCGCCCTGTTTCATCATCCGCTTCTGCGCGGCGAGCAGCACGCGGAGCCCCGCGGAAGAGATGTAGTTCAGTTCCTTGAAGTCAAACGTCAGGTTGGCTACGCCATCCAGCGAGGCGTTCAGTTCCGCCTCGAGAAGCGGCGCCGTGTTGGCGTCCATCCTGCCGGAGATCATAAGGGTAAGTTCGTTCCCGTTTGAGGTCTTGGAGATTGTCATGGTCGTTCCTCCTTGCTGTTTGGGGATATCCATGTTTGGGCGCTTGGAGGCGCCTGATCGATCTAATTAGGGCGCAAACCGCGCCGCAGGTCTTTCCTGTGTCCCAATACGCGCATACATGCGTTATGAGCGGCAAGCGTTCCCGCTGGATGCCTGCCGTGCCGCGGAGGGGAAAATGCCTAACGCCAGACGGAACCGGGCCAAGTGGGGGTGTAATGCGAAAGTATGAATGAGCCTTGAGCATCCGACCGGATCCACCCAAAATCGACACGATTCTGCTTGTTATAGAATATAGTATTTTCCCAAATATTTCAATCCCTTACGCGGAGTTTATTTAACCCAGCTGGGTTTGACGCGGGCGCGAACCTGTGCTATAATCAGGAAAAATGGGAAAGGGGATCGCATCCATGAGCGACGTGATGACGCATCTTGTGAGTTGTGTACGCGGCATGTTCGGTTTCAACGCGCGCGACGGGATCGCTATGCCCTTTTTTGGCACCGGGCGCGAAAGATTGTTTGTGTTTTGCGGCGGCGGCCCTAATGGGCCGCCGCTTTTTGCGTTTTGGGAAAAGCGAAACGCGCCGCTTCCTTTGCCCTGGCGGGGCGGCCCGCCCGGTTCAACAACTCAAGAAGGATGAATGCTATGAAAAGATACCTTGCCACATCGAAGATGTGCCTTGTCGAAAAGAGTTATTTTGGGTTTGCGGAACTGGCAGGGCAGTACCTCATGCGGGCGGCGGCGATGGGCGCGCTGCTCATGATCTGGCGCTCGCTGTCGCTGCAGGGCGCGGACATGGAGGGGCTGACGCTTGGACAGCTCTACGTATACACCGTGCTCTCCACCGTGCTTGCGCCGATGCTGGACGTGCGCACTCCGGCATCGGACTGGTTGCACGACGGCACGATGCTCTCCATGTATCAGCGCCCTTCCTCCGTGTTCGGGCAGTTGATCGCGCACACGGTGGGCGGATGGGCGACGCAGCTCGCGCTATTGTCCGCGCCCGCGTTCATCGTGGCCATTCTGTGCGGCGTGGACATGACGCCCAGAAGCCTCTGGTTTCTGCCGTCCCTCGCCCTCGCGGTGTCGGAGGGGTTCGCGATGGACTTTCTGTTCACCTGCCTGATGATCCGGCTCAGGAGCCTCGCGTGGCCGGTTCACAGCCTCCGGGAATCGCTCACGGCGCTGTTCACCGGCGCGCTGATTCCGTTTTCCGCGCTGCCCTGGGGCATCGGCAGATTCCTCGCGCTCACGCCCTTTGGCACGCTGGCGGGCGCGCCGCTCTCATTGTACGCGGGGCTGGGGGACGCGCGGAGCATCCTCGCCGCGCAAATCCTGTGGAACATTCTGCTCTGGCCGCTGGCGGTCTGGGGGTTTTCTAAATCGAGGGAGAGGATGGTGTCCTATGGCGGATAACATCCGGCAGCTGATACGGCTGTACCGGTTGTACGGCAGAATGGACCTAAACTGGTTTTTACAGGACATGACGACCTGCGGGATCGTCATGGCGTCGGAGTTGATTGCAAACATCGCCTCGGTCGCGGGGGTCCTGCTGCTCGCGGCGCGGTTCGGCGGCGTGGGCGGGTTGAACGCGGATGAAGTATTGTTCATGCTGGGCTTTTTCCAGTTGGCGGACGGGTTTTCCTACATGGCGTTCGGCGGGTTCAACGTCATGAACATCAGCCGCCGCGTGGCGCGCGGGCAGGTGGACCACATGCTGATGCAGCCGAGACCCTTGTGGATGCAGCTGATGAGCGAGGCGTTTATGCCCGTGTCCGGCTCCAGTGGGTTTTGGATGGGCATTGTGGTGACGAGTATCGCCTGTGCCCGGCTGCGCCTTAACGTCACGCCGCTGTGGGTCATGGCGCTTATGCTGTACGTTTCCTGCCACGCGCTGATGAAGCTGGGTATGGGGTATCTTTACGGCTCGGCGGCGTTTTACAAGCCCGTCGCCTGCGAGGAGATTTCCGCGCAGGTGCTGAACATGACAAACCTTCTTGGCAAATACCCCCTCGCGGGTCTGCCCCCATGGGCGCTGACCGCGCTGACAACGGTGTTTCCGGCGGGGCTGATGGCCTACGTCCCCGCGCTAGCGCTGCTCGGAAAGCTCGGTAAAAGCCCATCTCTGGCGCTGCCCGTCGCTGTGGCCGCGGCGTTTCTGACCGCCGCCACATACTTTTTCAGGAGAGGATTGAGGCATTATGCGAAATACAGCTGCACCCGGTACCGCGATCTCGGACATCGCTCTTGAGATGAAACACGTCGTCAAATACTTTGATCAGAAGCGGCCCCTGTCGCTTTTCCGGCGCGAAAATGTGCGCATCTACGCGCTCAATGATGTGTCCTTTGCGCTTCACAAGGGCGAATTTTGCGCTTATGCCGGCCCAAACGGGGCGGGCAAGTCCACCACGTTCAAGCTACTTAGCGGCATGCTGCTGCCCCAGTCCGGCGAAGTGACGGCGCTGGGGATGTCGCCGGACGCGCAGCGCATCCCGCTCATGCGGCGCACAGGCGTGCTTTTTGGAAACCGCAGCGAGCTGTGGTGGGATCACCCGGTGCGCGCGTCGTTTGAGTGGAAGAAGGCCGTGTGGGACGTGCCAGACAGGGCCTACCAGGAGAACTTTGACATGCTCAAGGAACTTCTGGGGCTGAACGAGTTCTGGAACAGCTTCGCGCGGGAGCTCTCGCTGGGCCAGCGGATGAAGGCGAATCTGGCGCTGATGCTTTTGCATTCGCCGGAACTGGTG
>JAEVZE010000097.1 GCA_023392395.1 Bacillota bacterium | reverse complement strand
CCCCGAACCCCCGCAAGGGGTATGATGCCCCTTGACCCCGCACAAGGGACATAAAAACAGGCTCTGCGATATGATCCGCAGAGCCTGTATCGTTGTGATTCGCTTAAGATTCCGGGGCTGGCTGGAGCTGGGCCTGCGTCTGCGGCTGCGGTACGCGCGGCGGGTAGTTGCCACGCTGTACCCCGGGCGAAGTGATGGGGCCAAGGCGGTAGGAGAACATGATCGCCGAATTCGGGCAGGCCTTGTAGAACGCCCGCTTGATGCGCTCCAGCACCATCTTGCCGGTATCGTGGTTGACCAGCGGCAACAGGAGCGCGTACTGCGAAGCGCTGAAGTGGGTGATGGTGTCGCCCCTTCTGAGGTTGGTGACCAGCGTCTTCTGCAACGTCTGCATGACGTCGTTGAGGCGCATCGGTTCCATCGGCTGGCTTCCGATGGAGGTGATCATGATCAGCGCGATGAACATGGTGGAGCCCATGCGCTCGAGGTTGCGCATCTGGAGGTTGTAAATCTCCTTGAATACCGCGTACTCGCACACGAACGCGCCGCGCTGGCTGCCGTACTCGGTCAGCTCCTTGCGGATGGCGTCGATGTCCATGTCCAGCGTCTTTCCAGCCTTCAAAATCTGCTTGTAGAACTCCTGGATCGCCTCCGGCGGCTGCATGCCCAGGTAGCGCAGGTGCAGGTTGGTGGCGTGCTTGTACTGGATCAGCGCCTCGTTGTTGCGGTTGGTGCGGATCAGCGCGTTCATCAGCGCCAGGTGCAGCCGCTCGTCGAACACGTCCACATCCAGCGCCAGGCGGCACACGTGGATCATCCGCTCGAAGTCCTTGGCCTCCTTCAGAAGGTCCAGGTAGCGGTAGACCATCTTCAGATACTGGCTGTGCAGGTACACGCTGCGGGAGACCACCCATTCCTCCTGCTCAAGTCCGGGCAGCAGATCGCCCTGGAACAGCGACAGAAGCTTATTGAACTTCTGATGGATCTCGTCGTCAAGCGCCGAGATCTCGCTCAGATCGGCGTTCAGCTTTTCAAACTCCAGCGTGTCCACCGAAATTCCAAGCTGCGTATTGAAGCGGTAGGAGCCGCGTTCGGTCACGATGGCCGCGCCCAGTTCCGGCGCGATCTCGCTCAAGATCGTGCGCGTCCGGCTGACCAGCGTCTTCAGCGCGCCCTCGGGGTTTGAGCTCTGCTCGTCCTCCCACAGGACTTCGTACAGCTTGAAGTTGGGCGCGGATTCGCCGCCCCTGAGCACCAGGTACTGCAAAAGCCTTGTGCCCTTTTTGGTCTTTGCAAGCTGCTTTTCAACGCTCTGCTCGTCCACCATCACATCGAACTTGCCGAGCATCCTGATGGAGATTTGGTGCTTCTTTTCCATTGGGAGGGCCCCCCTTCGTCGCATCGGGTGTTAAATCTTCTTCGCCATGAGTTCAGGGTTGATTGCGTAGGAGAGCGCGCAATCGCGCGAAATGCGTTTTAGCCGGTAGAGCCTGAGGATGTCTTCATCCATGGAGATCATGCCCTGCGGGCCGCCGGCATAGATCGCGTTGTCGATCTGGTGACCTTTGCCCTCGCGGATCATGTTGGAGATGGCCGGAGTGACCAGCATGACCTCCATCGCAGGCGCGAGGCCGCCATCCACCGTGGGGATCAGCTGTTGGGATACCACCGCCAGCAGCACCATCGAAAGCTGCACGCGCACCTGCGCCTGTTGGCTGGCCGGAAACACGTCCACGATGCGGTCGATGGTCTTGGCCGCGCCCAGCGTATGCAGCGAGGAGAAGAGCAAATGCCCCGTCTCCGCGGCGGTCAGCGCGGTCTGGATGGTTTCAAAGTCCCGCATCTCGCCCAGCAGAATCACGTCAGGCGCCTGCCGGAGCGCGGCGCGCAGCGCGCCCGCGAAGTCCGAGGCATCCAGCCCGATCTCCCGCTGGCTGATGATCGACTTGCGGTGCGGGTGCAGATACTCGATCGGGTCCTCCAGCGTGATGATGTGGCTGGAGCGCTCCCGGTTGATCTGGTCGATCATGCAGGCCAACGTGGTGGACTTGCCGCTGCCCGCAGGCCCGGTGACCAGGATCATACCGCGCTTTTTGTCGCACAGATCCATCACCACCTGCGGGATGCCCAGCGCCTTGTAATCCGGCAGGCCAAACGGCACCGCCCGGAGTACCGCCGCCAGCGAACCGCGCTGCTTGTAGGTGTTGCAGCGAAAGCGCCCCACATCCCGAACGGAGAAGGAAAAGTCGTCGTCGCCCTTCTCCTCAAGCCGCGCGGCCTCCCGCCCGCCAGCCAGCCCGTAGGCCCTTACGATCAACGCGCGCGTCCCGTTCATGTCCAGCTTTTCATCCGTCAGCGGGTGCAGCGTGGTCCCGATCTTGACCGTAACGGGCGCGCCAGGCACGATGTAGACATCCGATCCGCCCTTGTCAACCGCCGCCTTGAGCAGGCTCATCAATTCCACTCGCCGTACCCCCACGCATCAATTGAACAGATTCAGGGATTCGTTCTCACCCGTCCACAGTTCGCCGCCCGTCAGCTGGTAGCGAATCACCGGGCACCGCTCCCCCGTAAGAGACGGCCTGACGGCCACCGACAATTCTCGACCTCCGCCCGCATCCAAATCAAAGGACAAAATACCCCCGTCAAAGGCCAGTGAAACGCCGTCGATCGAAAGATTTTTTAGCCGCTGTTCAAATTCTTGCGGGTTCCCTGCGGCCGCGTCCCGGACAGCCAGGTCGACCTGGGCCAGGATTCTCTGCGCGCGGTCGGAGGCTTCATAGTACGCCGTCGTCATCTCAACCGCGCGGCCCGTCAGCGCCGCGTCGCCGCGGGCGCCGGACAGTGCGAGCAGCGCCAGCGTGGTCACGCACAATACCACAAAGATGGTGAGCATCGACGATGCGCCAATGCCAACCCGGTACTCCTGCTTTGGGCGGTTCACGGCGACACCTCCCCCGGCACATAGCGGCTGGCCGGCAGCGTGACCAGCGCCTCGCCCGAGCGTGAAACCGTGATCCTGATGTCGTACAGCGTGCCAGCGCCGGTCTGCTCGGGGGATACCTGCGCCAAAACGGTGTAGCCGTCCTCTTCCAGGCTGTAGCCGCCCTGCGCCTCCTGGCCCCCGGCCTTGAGCGGCTCAATGGGGTCCTCCGCTGCGGCGATGCGCTCCGCCCAGCTCTGGGCGATGAACAGCGCGTCGGTGGTGTGCCGGCTGTCCATGCCGATCTTGTAGGCGCTGGCCAATACGCCCGCGCCGATGACCGTGGATACCGCGAAGAAGGCCAGCGCAATCAAAAGCTCAAGGAGCACCAGATTGCCCTTATAGCGCATCCTGCCCGCCCCCTTCCCCGGCGCGGAGCGCCACATTGGTCTCCGCCTCGGTTCCGTCGGAGAGATGCGCGCGCAGCGTGACCAGGTTGCCCGAGCGTTCGAAGTCAAAGCCCGGCAGCGA
>JAEVZE010000078.1 GCA_023392395.1 Bacillota bacterium | reverse complement strand
CATCAGGAAGAACAGGAAGACCCCCGACAGCGTAAAGTCGCTGACCGCCTCCGCGGGCGCGGTGCTGTACAAAACCGCCACGAAGAGCGCCAGCGCGATTCCCTGCATGGCGAAGCGGCTGGTTCTAAGGTATAGCGCCAGTTGGTAGCGCGAAAGCCTATACGCCGTCTTCATCCCGCATCTCCCTCAGCGAATAGCCCTTTTCGATCATCCCGACGACCAATTGATTGCACCCTTCCCGAGGGACGGACGCGTACAGCCGCCCATCCCGCTTCCAGCTGCGAACGTCCGCCGGGAATTCCGCATCCCGATCCGGCTCGAAGGCAAGCAGCGCGCGAGGCCCTTCCGCCTCCCCGATCCGCACCCATTTCAGCCCGTCCGGCTCCAGCCGGTACGCCTCATCCGCCAGCCGCTCGATCAGAAACGGCTCGTGGCAGGACAGCAGCACCGCCGTACCCGTGCGCTTGCACCCGGCGATCTTTTCGATAAACACCCGCTGGGATTTCTCGTCCTGCCCGGAAAGCGGTTCGTCCAACAGCAGAAGGTCTCGCGGTTTCAGCAGCGCCTGCACCACCGCCACCTTCTGCAGCGTGCCCTTGGAAAGCCTGCCCATCGGCAGGTCGATCAGATCTTCCATGAAGAAGTCCGAAAACAGCTTCATACCCGCCTCCGTTCCCTCGCTCCCCAGCCCTTCGATGGCTCCCATATGGCGGAGGAACTGCCGGGCGGTCATGTTCAGCTTTGGAAAGTGCTCTGGCACGTAGCCGATGGAGAGGTCCTTCTCCCTTCGCACCTGGCCCTCTGACGCCGACACCAGCCCCGCCGCGATGCGCAAAAGCGTCGTCTTGCCCGCGCCGTTGCGCCCGGTCAGCGCCTGGCACGCGCCCCGCCGGACGGTCATGTCCACATGGCGAAACAACGCATCCCCTTTAAACGTCTTGCCCACGCCCACAAGTTCCAGAATCGGCGTTTCCATGCTTCCTCCTGTACCCGTTCTGTGCCCATCATATCCTTTTTCTGGGTAGGGCGCAAGCTGGACACAAGAATGTCAATTTTTACTTGACAACCGCAGCCAAACGGAGTATAACTTGTATTACAAATCATACTTTTATTGCGAGGTGGTCCGAATGAAACATCCGGAGGGCAAGTACGCCTGGACGGTGACGGTAGGCGAAAAGGGGCAGATCGTCATTCCCAAGAAGGCGCGGGATCTCTTTGACATCAAACCCGGCGACACGCTGATGCTGCTGGCGGACATTCAGCAGGGCATCGCGATCCCGCCTAAGTCTCTGTTCACAACGCTCATGACGACCGTCTTTCGGACGGGCGGCCTGGAAAAAGGTGAGGACGAACCATGAACGCGATTGAAATGCGCGGCCTGACCAAGGCATACAAGGACCGGACGGCGGTCGATCACCTGAATCTTACGATCGGCGAGGGCGAACTGTTCGCGCTGCTCGGACCCAACGGCGCGGGCAAGACCACCACGATCCGCATGCTGTCCTGCCTGGCCGCGCCGACTTCGGGCGACGCGATTTTGTGCGGGGAGAGCGTGGCTGAAAACCCTGAAGGCGTGCGCGCGGTCATCAACGTGTCGCCTCAGGAGACGGCGGTGGCGCAAAAGCTGTCCGTCCGCGAAAACCTGGAGCTGATCGCCGAGATTTACGGCATGAACCGCCAGGAGGCCGCGAAAAAGGCGGAACAGATGCTGAACGACTTTTCGCTGGCCGACCGGGCCCGCGACCGGGCGAACAAGCTGTCCGGCGGTCTGCAGCGGCGGCTGAGCATCGCGATGGCGCTGATCTCGAACCCTCGCGTGCTGTTTCTGGACGAACCCACGCTTGGGCTGGACGTGCGCGCCCGCCGCGACCTGTGGAAGCACGTGGAAGCGCTCAAAGGCAAAATGACCATCATCCTGACGACCCATTACCTGGAAGAGGCCGAAGCGCTCTCCGACCGCATCGGCATTTTGAACCGCGGGCAGCTGGCGGCGCTGGGCACGGCGGAGGAAATCGTCCGTGAATCCGGCAAGGCCAGCTTCGAGGATGCGTTTTTGTCCTTGACGGACGAGGAGGTGGAAGCGTGAGGACATTGGCCTTTTCCACCCGCAACGCCAAAGAGATCGCGCGGGACCCGCTGACGTTTGTGTTCGGCATCCTGCTGCCAGTATTGTTGATCGCGATGATCCACGCGCTGACCGGCGCCATCGGCGGCGTGAACACCGCGTTTGCGATCGAAAACTTTGCGCCGGGCATGGCGGTGTTCAGCCTGACGTTCGTGATGCTGTTCTCGTCCATCCTGGTCTCCGGCGACCGGGCGAGCGCGTTTCTGGCGCGGCTGTTTTCCTCACCGATGCGCGCATCGGACTACATCCTCGGGTACTCCCTGCCGGTGTTCGCAATCGGCCTGATACAGGCGGTGATTTGCTTTCTGGCCGCAGCGGCGTTTGGTCTGACGCTTTCCAACCTGCCCGCGGCGCTGGTGACGCTGCTTCCCACCGTCGCGCTGATGACGGGTCTGGGGCTATTCCTGGGCACGGCGCTGACCGACAAGCAGACCGGCGGCATCTTCCCGATCCTGATCAACGTCGCGACCCTGATGTCGGGCACCTGGTTCCCCCTGAACCTGATCGGCGGCTGGTTCGCCGCGGTCAGTTACGCGCTGCCGTTCGCCCACGCGGTGGATGCCACGCGGTTTGCGCTTCAGGGCCAGTTTACACAGGCGCTTCCCCACATGGGATGGGTATTGTTGTACGCCGCGGCGGTATACGCGCTGGCCATCTGGCTGTTCCGGCGCAAGATGCGCCAGTAAAAAGGCATACGCATGCGAATACCGCATGCGTATGCACTGAGCATCGAAAAACCCTTCGGTTTTTTCGATGCGGAAGGGAAAGACTGCGTGCGCCTGAAATCCCGCGGTATTTCCGGGCGGCGCACTGACGGATGGGATTGTTTGTTCTCCCAATGTGCGCACTGGGAGAACAAACGCATTTCCGGCGCACTGGTCGCCGGAAATGATTGAAACTCTTCGCGACTTTGTGGATGGTCTGGGCATCCGCATGCGTATGCAATATTTTCGTTGGCGGTGGCAGTACTCAGGCGTAAATTGCGTCCAGGTATTTCCTGCCTGTCGCGGTTTTAAAGATTTTCTCCCGCACGGAGGCGACCTCCTGCGGGCCGATCCCGTCCTCGTAGATGTTGACCAGGAAGTCGGCTTCCACCAGGATCTGGTAGTCGATGCCCTGAATGTCCGAATAGGTATGGTGGTGCGCGATGAGCCAGCACACGCGGTCCACGTCCTTCTCGTAGCATCCCGCCTCCCTTAAGAGCTTTCGAGCCAAAGCTGGGCCCTCGATCTGCTGGTAGTGCCCCGCGCCGGAGCCGTACTTCTCCTCGCTGGGCTTGATGCCGATGTCGTGGGTCAGCGCGGCCAGCTCGATTACGCGTAGTGCGTTGACTTCCACGCCCTCCGCCAGCGCGATGGCCCGCGCGAAGCCGTACACCTTCAAAAAATGGTGTGTGCGCCGCGCGTCCTTCCCGAAGAATTCGATCATCCCGGTCATGACCTCGCCAACCATGTCCATTTCCCCCTTACCAAAAAAGAGCGCAACCCGCTGTGGACTCGCGCCGCAGACTGCTCACAAACCCATTCGCACCTTCAAATCGTTCCCGGCGACCTGTGCGCCGGGAACGCGTTTCTGCCGCCAGTACACATATTGGCGGCAGAAACAATTCCTTTGGTCAGTGATCTGCCCGGATATTCCGAAGAATTTCAGGATCACGCAGTTTTCTTTCTTTGCGATGAAAAACCCTCGGGGTTTTTCATCGCTCCGAAGCGCAAACCTCGGCGGGTTCGCGCCTTTGCCTTACTCCGATTTGGGCTTCTTGATCAGCGCGATGAACCCCAGCGCCACCAGGCACAGCGCCGCCGCCATCACAAACGACCAAGTCGTCGCGATGTCCTTCGGGAACAGCCCCGCCAGCTTGGGCGCGCCCAGCGCCGCGATGCCAAAGCCTACCATCACGCAGCCGTAGTTGAGGCCCATGTTCTTGGTACCGAAATTGTCCGCCGTGAGTGCCGGGAACACGCTGGCGCAGCCGCCGAAGGCGAAGGCGATCAGCGCGATGCACACCATGAACAGGAAGCCCTGCGCCACGATCAGCGTCAGAACGCCAATCAGCGTCACGCCGATGATGCAGTAGATCGTGTTCTTGCGGCCGATCTTGTCAGACGCCCAGGAGAACAGCAGCCGCCCCGCCGCGCTGGCCACGCCCGTGGTCATGACCAGGTAGTTCTGGAACGCATCGGACAGCCCGCGATCCGCGCCCAGCGCCTTGAACTGCGGGTTCAGGATGAAGTAGGCGGGCAGGATCAGCATCATGCCGAAGAAGATCTTGTAGAACTGGGGGCTTTTGAGCATCTCGCCGGTGGTGTAGTGCCGCTGGACAGGCTTTGCGCCCTGCTTTTTTGCGGCCATTCCGGCAGGCAGGTAGTCCTGAGGCGGGTTGACCACCGGGATGGACGACAGCGTGCACACAACCAGGAACAAAATGCCGATGGCGGTAAAAGTGAACGGCACGCCCTTTGAGGCCAGAAGGGCTGACGCGATGGGCGTGAAGATCACCAGCGAAAAACCGAAAGCGCTGACCATCATGCCGGTGGCGAAGCCGCGGCGGTCAGGGAACCACTTCTGCACAACTGAAACGGTGGTGGTGTACACCACGCCGACGCCGAGGCCCGCGATCACGCCGTAAGTCACATAAATCATCGAGGGATTGGCACTGGTGACCGTGGAGGTCAGAATCATGCCCAAACTGAACAGGAGGCTGCCCCCAATCAGCACGTTGCGGGGCCCCAACTGGTCCTGCAGCACGCCGCCGCCCACGATGCCCACCACGAAGGCCGCCAGCATGATCGACGAAGTAAAGGCGGCGGCGGCCGGGTCCCAATTCAAATACGTCGCGACAGGGCCTCTGAACACACTCCACATGTAGACGATGCCCGCGCACAGCTGCAACAGCATGCCCGACGCCAACACCGCGCTTCGTTTGGATTTGACCATCTTACCATACTTCCTTTCTACATCGCGGGATCACGCACCCCGCGGGTATAAAATACCATACGCAAATAGGCTTGTCAAATTGAATATTTATACTCATCCCGTCCGTTCATTCGCGCGTTCAGGGCGTGACATGACGGCTCATCACGGGCTCCATGTTAAAAACCGGTCGGAATGTTCCGTTTGTCTTCATATTTCCAGCATACAAATGCCAAATCCGGGGCGTATTCTTGGTGCCGTGCTCATGAGAGCACAAAACGAACAGCGGAAAGGATGATCCTCGATGAAAAAGGTTCCTGTTCTGGCTTTGATTCTGGCATCGTTCATGCTGCTGACGGTTGTTGGACCGGCGCTTGCCGACACAACCGCCACCGAAGCCCCCGCCACCGAAGCGACCGTTGCGCCCGAAACAAACGCGCTCTAC
>JAEVZE010000009.1 GCA_023392395.1 Bacillota bacterium | reverse complement strand
CCACCGCCGCCATGAAGGCGCTGACGCAGAAGGCCAGAAGCCTGTGCCGGGCGAGCCCGACGCCCAGAGATTCGGCGGCCACGATGTCGTCCCGGATGGCGATCATGCTGCGCCCGTAGGCGGAATGCAGGATGCGGTGCAGGATGAACATCATCACAATCATCACCGCGTAGATCGTGAACGTGTCGGAAAGCCCCGCGATGCCGGTCAGCCCCTTGGCGCCGTTGGTGTAGTCCGGGTTGTTCTGAAGGAGCGACCGGATGATGACGATCAGGCCCAGCGTCGCCACCGACAGGTAGTGCCCCTTGAACCGGAGCACCGGAAAGCCGATCAAAAGCGCCACCAGCGCCGCGATCAGCCCGCCGATCAGAAGCGCCGGGATCAGCGGCATCGCCACTTGCTGAATGGCGTCGGGCAGGTTCTTGAGCAGGATCATCTTTTTGGCGACCGGGATGGTGAGCAGCGACGCGGCGTAGGCGCCGATGGCCATGAAGCCCGCGTGACCCATCGAGAAGATGCCGGTGAAGCCGTTGCATAAGCTGAGGCTGGACGCCAGGATGATGTTGATGCCCACCAGCTTGATCAGCCGCACGTAGTAGCTGGGCAGCGTCTGGTCCGCCAGCGCGATCAGAAGGATGGGCAGCGCGATAAACGCCCAGAAGCGGAACGCCTTGTTACGCACGATCATACTAGCTCCTCCTTCCGCTGCGCGCGCCCATTAGACCGTTGGGCCGAACCAGCAGCACCAGAATCAGGATCACGAAAACCAGCGCGTCGCGGTAGACCGCGTACTGCGGCGGCAAAAGGCCCGCGAACAGCATCTCGGCAACGCCCATGATGAAGCCGCCCAGCACCGCGCCGGAGAGGCTGCCGATGCCACCCAGCACCGCCGCCACGAACGCCTTGACGCCCGGCACGAAGCCCATCAGCGGGTCGATCGTCTTGTACTCGCCCGCCAGCATGATGCCCGCCACCGCCGCAAGGCCCGAACCCACCGCAAAGGAGAAGGTGACCACGGTGTTGACGTTGATGCCCATCAGCCGCGCGGCCTTGGGGTTGTCGGTACAGGCGCGCATGGCCATGCCAATGCGGGTGCGCTTGATGACCACGTTGAGCCCGATGAGCAGCACCGCCGTCAGACCGAAGGTGATAAAGTTCATCGTGGACAGCGTGATGCCGCCGATCCTATGCAGCTGCACCAGACCGTCGGGCAGCTTGAACGCCCGGCTCTGGGCGGAGAAGACCATGGTCATCAGGTTCTGGATGAACATCGACACCGCGATGGAGGTCATCATGACCGTCTCTTCGCTGGCGGTGCGCAAAGGGCGGTAGGCGACACGCTCCACCAGAACGCCCAACACCACCGACGTGACGATCGCAAGTGCGATGGCCACCGGAAGCGGCGCCATCATCACCGTCATCATCATGTAGGCGGCGTACACGCCTACGCACATGATGTCGCCGTGGGCGAAGTTGATCAGCCTGAGGATGCTGTAGACGATGCAGTATCCGGTGGCGACGATGGCATAGACGCTGCCCAGCTTCAGGCCGTTGACCACCTGGACCAGCAGATAGGAGAAATCCATACCCTCACCTCCCCAGATACGCCGTCTTGACGTGTGGATCGTCTTTCAGATCGCGGCTGGCCCCAGACATCGCCACGACGCCGGTCTCCAGTACGTACGCCCGGTCGGAGATCTCCAGCGCCTCGCAGGCGTTCTGCTCCACCAGCAGCATCGTGATGCCCTTTTGCCTGAGGCTGCCCAGCACGTCAAACACCTGTTGGGTCAGAAGCGGCGAAAGCCCCAGCGAGGGCTCGTCCAGCAGCAGCACCTTCGGGTCCGCCATCAACCCGCGGCCGATGGCCAGCATCTGTTGCTCGCCGCCTGAAAGCGTGCCCGCCAGCTGCTTCCTGCGCTGGGCGATGACCGGAAACAGCGAAAAGGCGACCTCCATGCGCTTTTCCAGTTCCGCCTTGTCGCGGATGGAATAGGCGCCCAGGCGAAGGTTTTCGAGTACCGTCATGCTCCCGAAGATCTGCCGCCCCTCCGGTACATGGATGACGCCCAGTTCCACGATCCGCTCGGCCGGAAGGCCCGCGATGGACTTGCCGTCCAGAAGGATGTCGCCGCCGCCCGGCTTGAGCAGCCCTGAAATCGCCTGCAAAATCGTGCTCTTGCCCGCGCCGTTGGCGCCGATCAAGGCGACGATCTCGCCATCTTTTACCGTCAGCGAAGCCCCGCGTACCGCGCGGATGCTGCCGTAGGATACGTTCAGTTCCTTCAGTTCAAGCACGACACGCCCTCCCCAGATACGCTTCGATGACCTTCGGGTGCTCGCTGACCTCCCGCGGCAGGCCGTGGAAGATGGTTTCGCCAAAGGCCATCACGTAGATGTACTGGCACAGCTCCATCACGACCTTCATGTCGTGCTCAATCAGCAAAATCGTCAGGTCGAAGGATTTCTGCACGCGCCGGATGGTCTCCACCAAGTCGGCGCTCTCGCGGGGGTTCATGCCGGCGGCAGGCTCGTCCAGCAGGAGCAGCCTGGGCTTCATCGCGAGGGTTCTGGCAATCTCAAGAAGCCTTTGGTCGCCGTAGGGCAGCGAGGAAGCCTCCTTGTCCGCCAAGTCCTGAATGCCCACGGCCTCGAGCATCTCCATCGCCGTCTGCTTGAGCGCCTTCTCACGCTTCCAATAGGCCGGAAGGCTCAAAAGCGCCTCGGCCAAGTTGTAGCCCTTGTTCAGCTGCGCGCCGATCATCGCGTTTTCAAGGCAGGTCATCTTGCCGAACAGTCGCAGGTTCTGATAGGTGCGGCCTACGCCCATGCGGGCCACGATGTCCGGCCGGACGCCGGTGATCTCCCGCCCCTCCAGGTACGCCACGCCGCTGGTGGGCTTCTGCTGGCCGGACAGGATGTTGATCAGCGTGGTCTTGCCCGCGCCGTTGGTGCCGATCAGGCCGTAGATCCGGCCGCGCTCGAGGGACGCTGAGAAGCGGTCCACCGCCGTCAGGCCCTTGAACCGCATCGTGATCTCCGAGGCCTCCAGAAATGCGCTCATACGCCGCCCCTTATATACAAAAATGAATTTGTATTCGCATTATAATGCAGAATGGAAGATTTTTCAACCCCCGAACCAAATAAAACAGCAGTTCTCAACAGAAAAATAAGCAGTCTGGCGTTCTGCCCAAATCTCCGGTACGGCGTTTGCCCGAGTGTGTTTTGCGCCTGTTACAAGCCAAACCCGGACTGTGCTCTCCTTCTTCAAGCATCCCTCCCGGAAAGCCCGCGTTACAGCTTTTCAATTTTCTGTCGTTTCCAAAAACCGGCAGTCATCCGCGACTGCCTAATGGTCGACCGGTCAAGTAACACAGGCGGAGGATGGCATGAACGGCGAAGAATTTGCGAGGCGCGTCGAAGGCATGACGGCAACCCTCTATCGCGTCAGCTATGCGATGCTTTCGCGCTCCTCAGACCGCGAAGACGCCGTGCAAGAGGCGCTGAAGCGCGCATGGGAGAAGCGAAGCCACCTTCGGGATGAAAAATACTTTGAAACCTGGGTGGTACGCATTCTGATCAACGTATGCCGGGACCAGTACAGGCGGAAGGGCCGGGAGGTGGCGGTGCCGTCCGTGCCGGAGCGCGCCGCGCCGCCGGGTGCCGACGCGGATCTGCATGACGCAATCCTACGCCTTCCGGAGGCGCTTCGGCTTCCACTCGTACTGCAACTACATGGAGGGGTATGAGACCGCCGAAATCGCCAGAATGCTCAGGCTCCCGGGCGGCACCGTCAAGACGCGGATGCGCAAAGCCCGATCGCTCCTCAGGCACATGTTAGGCGAGGAGGTGAAACCGTGCTGAACCGACGGGATTACCAGGCGGCCTTCGGGCGACCCGACCCGGCCTTTGCCCAAACGGTGAGCCGAACGGCACGGGAACTTACTGGACGGGAGAAACCGGTTATGAAGCGAAAACTGCGCGTCAGCCTGCTGGTTGCGGTATTGATTGTCATACTGCTGGCGGCCGTTGCGTTCGCCGCGGCGACCCGCTGGGGTGTATTGGACTTCTTCAAGCTCTACGACCAACCCATTGAGCCTTTGGAGACAGCCGAAGGGATGATCTCCCGCGATCTGGGCAGCGACGAGAACGAAAGACTTTCGATGACGGTGCGGGAGGCGATGTACGATGGCAAGAATGTGCGCGTCGTCGTGGAAGTAGCGCCTGCCAAAGATTCCAACCTGATGCTGGTAGACCTTTGGACCTACGCAGAATTGGACAGTGGGGATGGAGCCGGAAAAGACTACCGGGACAAGGCCGCATCCAGCGGCAAGGCACTGTACACGCCGGATGAACTCTTTCTTCTGGACACCAGCAGTCTCCCAAGCGAAGGGCAGCGCATCTCGAATTTGACCTACGACGATCTCAAGTACTTCAAGTCGCTGGCCGATTCGTTATCGGAGGGCTGTCTGTGCGTCCGGGAGGGCGACGCACTCGTCTATAGCTTGACGGGCGCGATACAGGATCAAGGAGACGGGCCGCTGGCCGTGACGGCGGCGCTACCCGTCTACGGCGACAAGACGCTGGCCGTCTCCTTTGAGCTGGCAAGGGCAGCCGTGGAGAAGGTGTGGAAGCTGGTTCCGGAGAAGTCGGAACTGGATGACGCGGGCTGCATCCTTCTGCTGGCCAAGCTGCATTCGACGCCGCTGGCGGGGTACATCGACGTCTCCTTCAGACTCAAGCCCCGGACGCCCGCTGTCGCCATTGACGGCCAGACAATGGTCTACTCGACGAAGAAGGGCCTCTATTTCCATCTGTTTGAGCACTGCTCCGGCATGGAACACGCGACCCCAATGACGGTGAACGAAGCGAAGGCGAAGGGCAAAAGGGAGTGCCCCACCTGCCTGACGGGGGACTGTATCGATTCGAGCCTCGATTTTGAGCTGCTGGACGCCCAGGAGAACCCGATCGGGCTTCAGGAATACTGGGCCAAGCAACCTGAAGATGAAAATCCCGATCCCGATGAAATCTTCCGGATGCGCGGCCTCTTCCAGTCGTTCGATCAGGCGCAGGCGGCGTACTTCCTCCGGCCTTTCGACAGTCAGACTGGCGAGCGTTTTGCGGCAATCCGCTGCACCGTGGAGGAACAGACGGCGGAAGAACCCGAGCAAGGCGGCGAATGGTAAGTTCTGTATGGAACCGGACACTTTCGCTCAAACTACGGGCGAAGGAGGGTGAAGGACATGGAAATCCCGGAAGAGGCCTCCGGCAGCCTGAAGGCGCTGCTGGAGTCGGATCCTGAAGCCTATGAGTACTTTGAATCGCTGCACCCATCGGTAAAGGCGCGCATCGTCAGCGATGGAATCTCCTCCCCGGAAGAACTGGCCGCTCGGGCCAACATGGCGGCTAGGTCCGCGATGCTGGACTATAGCGGTATTTACGACGACTCGGACTCCTGGCCCAACGGCCCGAGGGAATCATGAAATCAGCGCCTCCCGCAGCAAAACGCGGGAGGCGCATTGAGTGTCGAAAACCCGATGACCAGCATGAAAAGCCCGTCGCTCTGCACGACGGGCCATTAGTAGTTCTCTTAGCTTTGCCGGGTCAGGAAGGTGCCGTCACGCAGCTCCCGGAAGGCCGCGTCCAACTCCTCACGGGTATTCATGACGATCGGGCCGCCCCAAGCGATGGGTTCGCGCAGCGGCGGCCCCATGAAGAAGATGAAGCGGGCGTCCCGGTCCTCCGGAGCGGAAACCGAGATGTGGTCTCCCTCGCCAAACAGCACGGCGTATTTTTCCTGAATGCGCTTGTAGGAGAGGACGGCGTCGCCCTCGATGGTGAAGAGGAAGGCCGTCTGATTCGGCGCAGCGTCCAGCCGGATCACACGCCCCTTCGCAAGCGTCACATCGTACAGCGTCGCTGCAATGTGGCGGGGCGTTACTCCCTTCAGCCCCTTGTACGCGCCGGAGATGACGCGAATTGTCGCGCCGTCCTCCTGCGCCACGGGCATCATGTCCTCCCGGATGTCCAGATAGGCGGGCAGGGCCATCTTCTCCGTCCGGGGCATGTTGAGCCACAGCTGGAAGCCCAGCATCCGCTCGGAGGGCTTGGGCATCTCCTGGTGCAGGATGCCGCCGCCCGCGGTCATCCACTGGCTCTGGCCAGAGGCAATGACGCCCGCGTTGCCGAGGCTGTCCTCGTGCTCGATGCGGCCGGAGATCAAGTAGGTGATGGTTTCGATGCCTCTGTGCGGATGGGTCGGAAACCCAGCGATGTAATCCCTGGGATCGGTGGAATCAAACGAGTCCAGCATCAGAAACGGGTCGAAGTCGTACACGTCGTCGTGCCCCAGCACCCGGACGAGCCTCACGCCCGCACCGTCCACGGCTCGAACCCCGCGCACGATTTTTGCGATGCCTCTTTCCATAGGTACCTCCCCCTGGTTACTTTGAAAGCTCGGCAAACACTTCCTCGATGTCGGGCAGCTGTGACATCGGGTACACCTTAACCCACTTTACGATGCCCTTCTCATCCACAATGATATTGGCCCGCTCGGACATGCCGAACTCCTCGTGGAAGATGCCGTAGTCCGTGGCCACCTTGCCATGGGGCCAGAAGTCGGACAGGAGCGGCAGGTTCTTGAGCCTGAGCACTTCTTTCCATGCCCGCTTGCCCGCGCTGGGGTCCACGCTGAGGCCCAGCGGCACGGTATTCAGCGCCTGGAACCTCTCCCAGTTGACCTCAAGCGCACGCATCTGATCCGTACACACGCTGGTCCATGCGATCGGGTGCCACGACAGGAGCACCTTCTTGCCCAGAAAATCCGACAGCAGCACCGGCTGCTCCTCCGTATCTTCCATCGTAAAGGCTGGGGCCGGCGTCCCTACTTCGATCGGTTTCATAAATAAACCTCCACTTCTTCGCATCCCGCAATCGTGGGAATACATCTGCCTTATAAAATACCACAAAGGCGACGCTTCAAACCATCGCTGACGGATTGGGGCCACTTCTCACGCCATTTTTCATAAACGAACCCTGTGAAATAACGTTTCGTTCGTTGTGCGCACGTCTTCGGCTTTGTATACTCATGCTGGGTGGAAATGAAAACCATGTGGAGGAATACTGCCGGACGGATGGGAAATGCAATTGATAAAACTTGCATATCCTCTGTCTGTGAAGTATAATTCTCATATTGCAGAATGTTCCACTTGGGGATGGGGATGGATACGCTTGGATACAGGCACCGTTTGGGTGACGGGCGCTTCCAGTGGCCTGGGGTTTTACACCGCAAAGGCGCTGGCGAAGGCCGGATATCTGGTGATCGCGGGAGCGCGCTCCTTCAAGCCCTATGCGGGCCCGTGCGATTGCGGCGTTCACCGCGTTCCGCTGGACGTTCGGAGCGTGGAAAGCATCCGTGCCTTTAAGCAGCAGGCTCTATTAATCTCGCCCCGGGTGGACGCGCTGTACAACTGCGCGGGCGTTCTGGTGTTGGGCTCCTGCGAGGAGACGAGCCGGGACGAATACCTGAACGTGTTTGAGACCAACTTTCTGGGCACGGTGGAGATGACCCGCGCGGCGCTGCCCCTGATGCGCGCCGAAAGAAACGGGCGGATCATCAATTTCTCGTCGATCAACGGCCTTCTGGGCACCCCCTTCCAGAGCGCCTACACCGCCAGCAAACACGCCATCGAGGGATATTCGGAATGCCTCCAGATGGAAGTCAAACCCTTCGGCATCCAGGTATGCCTGGTGGAGCCGGGTGATCACCGGGGCGGTTCCCAATCCACCCGCCTACACGCGGCGGCCGCAACGGGCGATTCTCCCTACGGCGAACTCTACCAAAAAGGCATCTCGACCATCGCGCGGGACGAGGCGGGCGGCTGCGACCCCGAAAAACTGGGCATCATCGCCGCCGGACTGCTTTCAAAAAAACGCATGCCGCTGCGCAAACGCGTGGCGAAATTCGATCAGCATCTGGCGGTGGCGCTGCACGCCCTCTTCCCCGCCTGGCTGATCCAATCCATCCTGTTTGGCTATTATCTTGGAAAAGGAGATACGTCTCATGCAAAGCAAAAGTCCGGTTCTTGAGCGCTGCGACGCGCTCCGCAAGGACATGTCCCTCTCCAATCTGTTCCAGTTGACCTGCTCCTGGGGAGACGTGTCCGCGGCGCTCTATCTGGAAAATGGAAAGGAAGTCGCCATCTCCTATTCGCAGTATGAGCAGAAGGCGATGGCGTACGCCGCATCCCTGAAAAGCCGCTTTGGGGGCGGCAAAAAAGAGAAATTCGCCGCCATCGCAATGGACACCTGCCCGGAGTGGTTCCCGGCTTTCTGGGGACTGATCCTGGCGGGCTACAACGCGGTGCTGCTGGACTTTACGCTGTCCGACGAAAAGATGGACTACATGCTGGCCCAGTCGAGCGCGGCACTTTTGATCGGCAAAACCCGGCGGCCGCTGCCCAAGGGCGTCCAGATGGTGACGGTGGACGAACTGAAATCCGCGCCCGCCGCACCGAAGGACTTCACCCCGGAATTCGCCGACAAGGTGGCGCTGTGCACCAGCGGCACCACCGCCACCAGCCGCATCTTTGTGTACGATGGTACGGCGGTGGCCAACCAGGTGCTGTCCAGCGAGCTATTGTACAACTCCTGCCGGGAGATCATTGGCGACGGCAACCGCCGGACCCTGGCGTTCCTGCCGTTCCACCACGTATTCGGCTTCATGGTGTGCCTGATGTGGTGCAGCTTCCTGGGCTACGCCAACGTGTACCTGAAGGACCGCGCGCCGCAGACCATCGTGGAAAACGCCACACGCTTCCGCATCCAGCTGCTGCTGGCGGTGCCGCTGTTGGCCTCGAACCTGGCGACGGGCCTGGAAAAGAAGGTGGCCAAGGAAGGCGCGGGCAAGCAGATGGCTTACCGGGTGCTCAAGGGCACCAGCCTCATGCTGCAGCACGTGGCCCCAAGGTTGGGCCGGACGGTGGCGCGCAAGCTCCTGTTCCATTCGGTGCTGGACAAGCTGCTGGGCGATGACGTACAATGCATCATCCTGGGCGGCAGCCATACCCCCGGCGAGCAGATGAAGACGCTGAGCGCGCTGGGCTACTTCACGGTGTCCGGCTTTGGCATGACGGAGACGGCCATTACCTCGGTTGAGACTAGCCAGAGCCTGCGCACCCGCGTTTCGGGCTCGGTGGGCAGGCCGCTTTCGAACGTTCTGTACCGCGTGATTCCCGACGGCGGCAAGCAAAACCGGGGCGAAATGCTGATCAAGGGCCGCTCGCTGCACACCGGACAATTGGTGGACGGCAAGCTCGTTCCGCCTGCGGTGGACAATGAAGGCTGGCTGCACACCGGCGACGTGGTGCGGCTGGAAGCGGGCAGCCGCATGTACGTGGAGGGCCGCGTCAAGGACGTGGTGATCAACGAATCCGGTGAGAACGTCTACCCTGACGAGGTGGAGGACGCCTTCGCCGTACTGGGCGACGTGGAACAGCTGTGCGTGCTGGGCGTCCCGGCGGACCCGAACAAGCCGCTCTACCAGGAGATCACGCTGGTGATGTATCTGGGCGACAAGGCCGGGGACGAAGTGTACGTCAAGGGATTGTGCGCCCGGATCGCGCAGATCAACGCCAAGCTCCCCGTGGTCAAGCAAGTGGGCCGGGTGTTGGTTTCGAGCGAGAAGCTGCCGGTGGTCAACGCCATCAAAGTCAAGCGCGTGGAGCTCCGCAGGCTCATTCTGGAAAAGCCGGACGCTTACCGGGAGCTCGCCATCCGCACCGTGTCCGCCCTCCCCTACGGCTCGCCGCGGGACGGCGTCAAGACCGAACTGGTGGATATGGAAATGCGCAGGATCAGCGACCAGGTGCGCAAGATCTATGCGGAAGTACTGGAGACGAGCGAAAAGCAGATCCGGGACGACGCCCACTTCCTGGACGATCTGGGCGGCGACAGCCTGCAGGTCCTCTCGATCTCCATCCGGGTGGAGGAGGCCTTCGGCTTCATCATCCCGCCGGAGGAGTACGGCCGCTGCACGACGGTCAGCGGGCTGTCCCGGCTGGTCTACGAACGCCAGCACGGCTTCCAGGAGGCCAAGCCCTCCATGGAGCCGGTGACGCCGATCTGCGATTTCAAAGAGACGCCCGAGTTCAAGTCGTTCTACGCCCGCCAGCAGGCGCTGATGGCGAACGGCGCGGACAACCCCTACTTCGTGTGTCACGATTCGCCGCTTCGCGACACCTCCGTCATGGCCGGAAAAGAAGTGCTCAACTTCGGCTCCTACAACT
>JAEVZE010000382.1 GCA_023392395.1 Bacillota bacterium | reverse complement strand
CTTCCCGCTGCCCTACGCGCTGACCAACTGCCACAACTCGCTGTGCGCGGTGGGCGGCACCATCAACGAGGACGACCACGCCTTCGGCCTGTCGGCGGCGGTCAAGTACGGCGGCATTTACGTGCCCGCGAACCTCGCGGTCATTCATCAATATGCGCGCGAGGCGATGGCCCGCTCCGGCGGCATGATCCTGGGCTCCGACAGCCACACCCGCTACGGCGCGCTGGGCACGATGGGCGTGGGCGAGGGCGGGCCGGAATTGGTCAAGCAGCTTTTGAACAACACTTACGACGTAAAGGACCCGGAGGTCGTGCTGGTCTACCTGACCGGTTCCCCCCGCCCGGGTGTCGGCCCCCACGACGCGGCGCTGGCGCTTTGCGAAGCGGTGTATGGTAGTGGCTTCGTCAAGAACAAGATTCTGGAGTTCGCAGGCCCCGGCGTCAAAAACCTGCCCATCGACTTCCGGCTGGGCCTGGACGTGATGACCACAGAAACCGCGTGCCTGTCCTCCGTATGGCAGACCGACAGCGTGGTGGAGGACTTCTACCGCCGCGTCGGCCGTCCGAATGACTTCAAGGCGCTCTCGCCCGACGAGGGCGCGTGCTACGACGCGCTGATCGAACTGGACCTCTCCGAAGTCGAGCCAATGATCGCGCTGCCCTTCCACCCGTCAAGCGCATTGCCGATCCGAAAACTGCTGGAAAACCCCGGCGACATTCTCCGGGAGGCCGAGGCGAGGGAGGGACTGCCCGCGGGCAGCCTGACCGGCAAAATCAAGGACGGCAAAGTGCTGGTGGACCAGGGCGTGATCGCGGGCTGCGCGGGCGGCCTGTACGACAACCTCGCGGAGGCCGCGGCAATCCTATCCGGCGTCTCGGTGGGCAGCGGCGCGTTCTCGCTTTCCTGCTATCCGGCCAGCATGCCGGTGAACCTTCAGATTGTCAAGAGCGGCGTCGCCGAGACGCTGATGGAAGCGGGTGCGCTCCTGAAACCCGCTTTCTGCGGCCCCTGCTTCGGCGCGGGGGACGTGCCGTCAAACGGCGGCCTCTCCATCCGCCACACCACCCGCAATTTCCGGAACCGCGAAGGCTCCAAGCCCAACGAGGGCCAGCTGGCGATGGTGGCGCTGATGGACGCGCGCTCGATCGCCGCCACCGCGCGGAATGGCGGCGTGCTGACCGCGGCCGACCAGATCTCCTACGCGAAGTCCGCGGCCAGGGACGTCCCCATCGATCTGTCCGTCTACGAAAAGCGGGTGTACCGCGGCTGGGGCGCGCCCAAGGCCAATGAGCCTTTGAAGTTTGGCCCCAACATCGCGGACTGGCCGAAGTTCGGCCCGCTGAGGGAGCACCTGCTGCTGAAGGTTGCTTCGGTTCTAACCGATCCGGTGACCACCACGGACGAACTGATCCCCTCTGGCGAGACCTCCTCCTACCGCTCGAACCCGGTGCGCCTTTCTGAGTTTACGCTGTCCCGGCGCGATCCGGGTTATGTGGCGCGCTCCAAGGAAGTCCGGGACGCGTCGATCGAATCCTGGTCCAGCCTCGTGCCCCATCCGGAGGCCACCGACTACGCCTCGCTCATCTGGGCCGTACGCCCTGGCGACGGCTCCGCACGGGAACAGGCGGCCTCCTGCCAGCGTGTGCTGGGCGGCCGGGCCAACATCTGCCTGGAGTACGCCACCAAGCGCTACCGTTCGAACTTGATCAACTGGGGCATCCTGCCCTTCACCACGGACGAAGCGCCGGGCGAAGTGGGCGACCTGATCCTGATTGAGAGCATCCGCGCCGCCGTCCAAAGCGGCCAGGAACAGGTGACGGCCAAGCGCCTGTCAGACGGCCATACGTTCACCCTCAAGCTGGAAGGCTTGGACAGCGACCAGCGCCAGATTCTTCTGGACGGCTGTCTGATGAACTACTATGCGGCCACCGCAAAGGAGGCAGAGGCATGAGCCGGATCCCGATGAACCCGATCGTCGAAATGGACGGCGACGAGATGACGCGCATCCTGTGGAAGATGATCAAGGAACTGCTGCTTGCGCCCTTCGTTGAGCTCAATACGAAGTACTTCGACCTGGGGCTGCCCTGCCGCGATGAAACGTGCGACCAGGTGACCATAGAGGCCGCGAAAGCCGCGAAAGAACTTGGCGTGTCGGTCAAGTGCGCCACCATCACGCCCAACCAGCAGCGCGTGGCGGAGTACGGGCTCAAGCAGATGTGGAAGAGCCCCAACGGCACCATCCGCGCCGTGCTGGACGGCACGGTGTTCCGCGCGCCGATCCTGGTTTCAAACGTCAAGCCCGTCATCCCCCGCTGGACGAAGCCCATCACCATCGCCCGCCACGCTTATGGCGATGTGTACCGCGCGTCGGAGATCCGCGTGCCCGGCCCGGGCAAGGCGGAGCTGGTGTTCACCGGCGAGGATGGCAAGGTGCTGCGCACCAGCGTCTACGACTTCGAGGGGCCGGGTTTGCTTCAGGCGATGCACAACAAGGATTCGTCCATCCGCTCGTTCGCGCACTCCTGCTTCCGCTACGCGCTGGCCACCGGGCAGGATTTGTGGTTCTCCACCAAGGATACCGTCTCCAAGACCTACGACCAGACCTTCAAGCTCCTCTTCCAGGAGATCTACGACAGCAGCTACAAGCCGCTGTTCGAGAAGGCGGGCATTGAATACTTTT
This sequence comes from Bacillota bacterium, assembly GCA_023392395.1. Lineage (GTDB taxonomy): Bacteria > Bacillota > Clostridia > Christensenellales > Aristaeellaceae > JAEZHK01. Next base: position 3,506 of record JAEVZE010000382.1, on the reverse strand, counting down.
ACACGCTGATCGACGACGCCGCGGCGCGGGTGGTGCGCTCGGAGGGCGGGTTCATCTGGGCCTGCAAGAACTACGACGGCGACGTGATGAGCGATCTGGTGTCCACCGCGTTCGGTTCGCTCGCCATGATGACCAGCGTCTTGGTCAGCCCGGACGGCGCGTTTGAGTACGAGGCCGCCCACGGCACCGTCACCCGCCATTACTACAAGTACCTGAAGGGCGAGGCCACCTCCACCAACCCCGTGGCCACCATCTTCGCCTGGAGCGGCGCGCTCAAAAAGCGCGGCGAGCTGGACAAGAATCAGCCCCTTGTGGACTTTGCGGAGAGGCTCGAGCGCGCAACGCTTGATACCATCGAATCGGGCGTCATGACCCAGGACCTTGCCTCCCTCGCCACCGGCTCGCCCAGGTCCGTCACCTCCCAGGCGTTCATTGAGGCCATCGCGGAGCGGCTGAAGGGGTAGAGGAACGGGGGAGCGGCGGGGCTCCGCCCCGCGCCCCGCAAGGGGGTTGAACCCCCTTGACCCCGCACAAGGGATAAAGCAAAGGCACTACGGGTAGAAAGCAAGAAAAAGGGGCTGTCACGCCGATGCATCGCGTCACCGGCACGGCGGCCCCTTCTCATTTGGCCTTGGCGCTATCCTTCCTCGTTCACCCGAACAACCCGGCACACGGCGACCGCGCTGGCCTTCCCCTCGCCGGTTACAAGGTTCTTGGGCGAATGAATGTTGAGCATGAAGCCGCCCGCATCGTACTTTTCATCGATCCCGGTCGCATACCGCTCCTCCATGGCGATGTGCCGCACGCGGCCGACGACGAGCGCCGCCCGGCCACTACCCGACAGGTCCAGCTCCTTTTCCAGCGTGCATTCCAGCGAAAGGAACGCCTCCCGCATGCGCGGGCTGCCGACGGTCTTCGATGGCTCCTCATGGAATCCGCCCGCTTCGAATTCGTCCTCCTCGTCGCCGTTATGTTGGATGGTGGCGATGCAGGCATCAAAGAAATCCTTCTCGATGAAGTTGACGGCGAATTCGCCGGTCCGAAGGATGTTCCGATATGTATGGGTGTGCCGGTACAGCGGAATGACCGCGAAAAAGCCGTCGCCGTCGCCCGTAAAGCTGCCGGAAAAGTTGAAGTTCACGTTCGGCTTCCCGTTTTCCTTCCGCGTCGTCACGGCGTGCAGCACGCTGGGAATCCCGCAGGCGTATTCAAAGTGTGAAAACACCTCGTATTGGCCCGGCCAGTGCTGCGCGAAATTCTCCGGTTTGCGCTCCCCGATTTCAATCTTCATAGGCCCCTCGCGCTTCCTTCCAGTCCACCAGCAGGTTGTAACCCTCGGTGTGAAACCGGAGCACGCAGTACTCCGGGTCGTCGGCGCCACGGAAATGGTTCTTAAGACCGTCGTACCACATTTCGCGCTTGACCGCTTCGTCCGTCACGATCTCCACCTTGCCGGTCAGCGTGATGTTATGGTCCGCGCCGCAAAAGCAGACGCTAGCGCGGTCGCTTTTTGCGATGCGCTTTGCCTTGTTGCTTTGAAGCCCGGTGCAAAACGCGATCCACGCGATGCCCTCCGCGCTCGCCGCGGTGATGGCGGACGCGGTGAGGCCGCAGCTTTCATCCATCAGCGCCAGCACGCAATAGGGTTCCGCGCCCTCCGGCGCGTTCTTCGCGGTGTTCCTGGAGACAATCTCCCCGGCCCTCTGAATGATTCCCTCGTTCATTTGTCCCGCCTCCTGTGCTTTGTTTTATACATCATACCGCGTCGAACAGGACAACTGCGCGTCCTGTTCTACATAGGTTTCTAACATTTTCCCGGCGATTCGTTTGACCTCCTCCGCGATGTATGGTGGCTCCAGTACCCGGACCTTCTCCCCAAAGCCCAAAATCCAGCGGATGATGAAGTCCCGGTTGGTAAAGCCGACTTCCAGCCTGAGCCTTCCGTCCGCCGCCACGGTATAGCAGTTCAGGCCGTATTCCTCGATGAGCTGGTAATGGACCGACGGCTCGAACAGCGCGACCAGCTTTTCGTCGTCGGTGAGAAACACGCCGAAATCGCTTCGTTCGGGCGGAATCTCACGGGGCGCAAAGGTTTCCTCGCACACGTCGAGATCCCACAGCCGCGCCAGCTTGAACATGCGAAAATCCTCGCGTTCGCGGCAGAAGCCGAACACGTACCACGCCGTCCACTGAAAGACGACAAGGCATGGCTCAATGCGGCGGCGCGCCTGGCCCTTTTCGTAGTAGTAGTCAAACTCGATCAGCCGCCGCTCCTGGATCGCCCGCTTGATCCCGGTGATTTTCTCCGTCAGGCTGGTCTTGTGGTGGGCGGCGAGGTCGATCACGACCGGCTCCCGGAGCGACACCACGGCGTTCTTCCGGGCAGACAGCTTGTCCAGTGTGCGCTCGATCTGCGATGTATCGGAAACGCTGCCGATCCCCTTGAGCGCCGCGATGATGCCCGACAGCTCGTCGGCGGTCAGCACGCTCTTGTCCAGCTTGAATCCTTCGGCGATTGAAATCCCGCCTCCCGCGCCCTGCTGCGTAACGACGGGGATGCCCGCCTGGCAGAGCGCGTCGATGTCCCGTCCGATGGTGCGGCGAGCAACCTCGAATTTCTCCGCCAGATAAGGCGCCGTCACGCGGTCGTTTTGCATGAGGGCGATCAATATGCCGAGCAGCCGATCCAGTTTCATGCGTCCCTCCACTGCCTTGTGTCTTCCGGTTGCCGCGTGCACCGTGGCGAATTATTTCATCATTATACCATACAAACAGGACATCCGCATGCCCTGTTCAAAACGGATAACCCGGGTCTCAACGAAAAAGGCCGCCGCTCTGTTCCTGAGCAGTGGCCATAGACTATTGGCAAACCTCGTCGTCTTCGAAATCGTTCCCGGCGACAAGCGCGCCGGGAACGTGTTTCATACATCAGTGCGTACACTGGTGAATGAAACAATACCTTCAGGAAGTAGAGCCGCTCGGTAATTCCGAAGAATTTCAGGCTCACGCAGTCTTCCTCTCTGCGTTGAAGCCGCCCGGCGGATTTTCAACGCTACAGCTGGATTATTTGAAGAACACGGGCTTTCCTGACTTGCCGGACTCGTAGATGGCCTCCAGAATCTGGGTGACCACCAGCGCCTGCTCGGGCTTGACGATGAGGGGCTTCGAGTCGTCCTTCACGTGGTCGATCCACATGCGGGCTTCCACGTCCTCCGACTTGCCGCCGATGTCCCCGTCATAGAAGGCCACGCTGCCAGCCGTCAGCGCAGGCTCGGTGATGTACATCTTGGAGAAGCGCTCGCCGTTGATGCGCAGCGCGCCATCCTTGCCCAGCATGTCCGCGCCGGCCTTGTCGCCGCACAGGATGGTCTTGGCCTCGTTGGCGTCGATCATGTTGAGCGCCCAGGAACTCTCCAGCACGATGGTCGCGCCGTTCTTCATCCGGACAAAGCCGAAGGCGCTGTCCTCGACGGTGAACTCCTTGGGGTCCCAGGGGCCCCAGGCGT
>JAEVZE010000454.1 GCA_023392395.1 Bacillota bacterium | reverse complement strand
GTGGTGATGGGGACCGTCGCAACCGCCGCGCCGGAGCAGTTCGGATTTCAAAGGTGCGACGAGCGAACCGACGTCTACGCCATCGGGATGCTGCTGGTGTATTTGCTCAGCGGCGAATACGCGCTTTCGGCGCTTAAAAAGGCGTCCGTCTCCAGGCCGCTTAAGCGCATCATCAAAAGCAGCCTCCAGTTCGATCCGAGGAAGCGGTACGACTCGGTGGTCCACCTGTATAAACATCTCAACGCCCCTAAACGGCGCGGCGCCGGGCGCGTCGCGGCGGTTGCCGGCGCGCTGCTGGCCCTGGCGCTGTCCACGGCGCTTTTCATCGGCGCGCCCCACGTCGCGCGCTTCTTCGAGAGCGCGAACGCGTTCGCGGCCGAGCCCGCGTATGCATTCGCGTCCCCGCTGGTGGAACAGGCCGTCCGGCTGCATCTGAACAAGCCCCGCGGCCGCATCACCAACCGGGACCTGCGCGCGGTGACCGAGCTGAACCTGAGCGGCGAAACGGCCTTTGCCCGCTGGGAAGACCTGGATTCGCGCGGCAGAACCCTTCTGATCGGCGGCGAGCCCTCAGACAGCCACGCGGTTATAAGCGATGTCTCGGACTTTGCCAACATGCCGAACCTTCAACGCCTTTCGCTGTACCGCCTGTCAATCCAGAACATTGATTTTCTTCGCGGCCTTCCGCTGACGCACCTGGGGCTGGGCGGAAACAGAATCCGGGACCTGAGCGCGCTGACGGATTTCAAGCTGCTGCGGGCACTGGACGTTTCCGACAATCCTGTCGGCGATCTGGACGCGCTTTCAGGCTGCCCTTCGCTGCAAGATCTCGACATCAGCGCGACCGGAATCATCCGCCTGTCGCCGCTGGGTGGAATGCGTCTGCGTTCGCTGGAGCTTTACGATATGCCCGGCGGCACGGACTACGAAGTGCTGCGGCAGCTGAATGGTCTCAAGGTGTTCGGCGCGAATCTGCTGCCGTAGGAGGCGGTGCAGGCATGGCGCAATTGAGCGAGCTGCATTGCCCGACTGAGGCGAACGCAGCCCGGCTGACGGAAACGCTCGAGACTAGCGATAGGTGTTGAAAGCCCGTCTGGACTTACCCGAACAGGCTCTCCGCGATGTACATCATCCCATCCTGTTTCTATGGGCTTTACGCCTTGCGCTGCTTTACCCTTTGGCAGGCGGCGCGGGCGATTCTGTCGCTGTCGGCATTTGCCTTCATAAAAACCGGCGGCCGCCTGCATCCTGCTGCGGACGACCGAGATGAACGTCGCGGCCATCGCCGACATCGCCGGCTTCTCGACGCCCGCGTATTTCTGCAAGGTCTTCCGGAACAATTACGGCGTGACGCCGCTGCACAACCGGCAGGTTGAGACGCCGTTGTAATTCAGAAATGATAAGAATGGGGAACCTTCGGCCGATTGCCGCTATTCCCCGACAGATGGCGGCGCAATGGCGGCTGTCCGCTGCGCCTTCCGGGTTCTTGACGTTATTCCTTGACGCTGCCCAGCGTGATGCCGGATATGAAATACCGCTGCGCGAACGGATACACCAGCATGATGGGGATGATCGACATGACGATCTGCGCGCATTTGGACGTCTTGTCGCTGAGCGCTTCGAACAGCGAATCGTCCACCACCTCCATCATGGACGAATCAATCTCCATGACGATGGATCGTAGATAGCTCTGCAGCGGGTAGTTCTCGGTTCTGTTCATGTACAGAATGCCGTCGAACCACGCGTTCCAATGGTTGATCGTGAAGAACAGGCCCACCGTCGCCAATACCGGCATCGAAAGCGGCAGCACAATCCGGATCAGCGTGCGCCAGTAGCCCGCGCCGTCCACGATCGCGGATTCCTCCACTTCCCGCGGAATGCAGTTGCGCATGTAGTTCATCACGATCAGCATATTGAAGATGTTGAGCGCGCCCGGAACGATCAGCGCCCAGAAGGAATCGATAAGGCCCGTGTACCGGACCACCATGAAGGTCGGAATCAAGCCGCCGTTGATGTACATGGTGACAATGAAGAACCAGGCGAAGAACGACCGGGCGCGAAACTCATTTTTTGTCTTGGACAGCGGGTACGCGGTCAGCACGGCAAGCAGCATGTTGAGCGGAAGGCCCGCCAGCACGCGCCGGACGGACACCCAAAGCGCCGTCAAAAACTGCTGCCGCCCAAACACGTACTCGTAGGTCTTCAGCGTAAAGTCCACCGGCCAGAATTTCACAAACCCCGCGATGGCGGGCGCCTTCGCGCTGAAGGAAACCGCCGTGACGTGCACGATGGGCAGGACGCAGAAGACGGCCAGGAGGATCAGGAACGTATAGTTGAACACCTCAAAGAGGATGCGCCCTCTGGATTTCTTCATCAAACGTTCGCCTCCTAAAACACCGTATATCCGGCAAACCGCTTCGCGAGGTAGTAGGACAGCGTCACCAGCACGCAGGATACGACGGATTTGAACATGCCCACGGCGGTCGCGATGCCGTACTGCGCCTGCTGGATGCCCACGCGGTAGACCATGGTGTCGATGATGTCGCCGGTGGAATACACGGAAGGATTGATCAGGTTGAACACCTGCTCAAAACCCGCGCTCAGGATGCTGCCCAGGGCGAGGGTGGTCATGAGTACGATCGTGGGCGCGAGACTTGGAAGCGTGATGTATCGAACCTGCTTGAACCGGCTGGCGCCGTCGATCTGGGCCGCCTCGTAGAGCTCCGGATTGATGCCGGCCAGCGCCGCCAGGTATACGATAGCCTTGAAGCCGAACTCCTTCCACAGGTCGGTGATCACCAGCGTGAACGGGAAGACCTTCGCATCCCCCAGCCAATAGGGGGAGGCGATCCCCAGGGATTTGAATAGGTCCGCCACGATGCCCGCCGAGGGCGACAGGATCTGCACCAGGATGCCGCCCAGGATCACCCATGACAGAAAGTACGGCAGATAGATAACTGTCTGCACCCAGCGCTTGGTCCTCCGGCTGCCCATTTCGTTGAGAAGTAGCGCCACCAGCACCGGGATCGCAATCAGCGCCACCAGCTTCATCGAGGAGATGAACAGCGTATTCCAGATGACCTTTCGGGTGTTGGGCATCGCGAAGACGAACTGGAAGTTCTCCATCCCGATCCACGCCTGCTTGCCAAAGCCGAGGCCCAGCGCCGGATTGAAATCCTGAAACGCGATGGTCAGGCCAAACAGCGGCACATAGTGGTAGATCAGCGTAATGATGAACGCGGGAAGCACCATGGTATACAGTGGAAGCTGCCGCCGAAACCGCGTGCGTCCCGCAGCCCTCCTCAGGTCAACCGCATATCGGACCATCGTATTCCCCCTTCGGGTTCATGGATGCGATGGGGAGGGCGAAAGGCGTTCGCCCTCCCCGGCCCGTTCACAAGGGACCGGACTTCGGTAGACTACTTCGGCTGGGCGGCGTCCCAGGCGCGCACTTCGTCGGTCCACTTCTGGCCGCCCATCGCATACCAGCTGGCGACAAAGTCGTCAAAGGTGTTGACGTCCTGCCCGTTGATGATGGCAGTGAAGGTCTCCTGCGCGAGCTGCTTCAGGATTTCGGAGTACTTGGTCTGCGCTTGGGTCGGGGTGCCGTAGTACTGGTAGCGCATGTACTCGTTGTTTGAAAGGATCTCGGTGTTGATGTCCTGGGATGCGAACTCGCCGAAGGAGCGCTCACGGTACCAGAACTTGCGGTCGCCGTCCCGGAACTTCTTGATCTGCTCCAGGTAGGTCTTGCCCTCGGTGTTGACGTCGTTGAGGTCGTTGCTCTCTGCGTACTTCTTCAGGCCCGCGATGATGTCGATGTTCTTGCGGACGGGCATGACCTTGATGACGGCGTACTGGGAGGTGTCGATGCCTTCATGATAGTAGAAGGTGTCGGGGTCGCCGTTCTGGGCTCCAAAGCGCCAGTCCACGTAGGCGTTGGCGAGCTTGAAGATGGCCTCGGGATGCGCGCAGTCCTTGCTGACCGCGTAATACAACTGAGACGAAACCGGCGTCGCGCCATAGTAGACGACGGGCTTGTCATCGGTCTGGAAGAGCCTGAAGGATTTCCAGTCTGCGTTCGGGTCGTTGTTGATGGATTCCTGCAGCCAGCCGGCCTGCGAAATCCACCACACGCCGTACACAATGCCGCAGCGGCCGGCGGCCACGTCCGCCACCGTGTCGGAGACCGCCTTGACGCCGAACTCCTTGTCCAATAGGCCTTCCTTCATCAGGCGCTGCATCTCGGCCAGCGCAGTCTTCATCTCCGGCTGCACGTTGCCGAACACCATGTTGTTGTCCTTATCGCGCACCCAGACATTGGGGTACGCGTGGAACTGCTGCATGAAGCCGTCCATGTCGGCAAAGTTGGTGTCGAACAACTCCTTGTTCATCGCGATGCCGAAGGTGTCGTTCGCGCCGTCGCCGTCGGGGTCCTTTTCGACGAACGCCTTGGCGACCGCCAGCAGCTCTTCGTAGGTCTTGGGCTCCTCAAGCCCCAGATTTTTGAGCCAGTCGGTGCGGATCCAGCACTGTTGGAAGGTCTGCTCCACCGGGTTGGTGTAGGCGATGCCGTAGCTCCTGCCGTCGATCGTGGTGGACAGGATGGCGTCGGTCAGGTCCTGGTTGTAGCACCTATTCTTGACGTCCTCGCTGACGTACTCGTCGTACAGGTCCGTCAGGTCCGCCAGCATGCCCGCCTTCGCCAGCTGCGCGAACTGCACGGCGGTCAGTTCCATGATGTCGGGCAGCTCGCCGGAGGCAATGGCCACGCTGCGCTTCTGGTCGGCGGCGCTGCCGGTGCCGGTGTTGGTGGCCGACCATACGTTCTTGACGTTGATGTTCAGCCGGTCCTTGTAGGCGCGGTACCACACGTTGTCGTCAATGGATTCGCCGTCGGCGAACTGAAAGCCGCTGGACATGATGCGCCACGTCGTGATGGTAACTTCTTCGTCGTAGGGCGTGAGGCCCTTCTCGGTTGAGGGAACGTATTCGACCGCCGCCAGAGCGCCACCGGAAGCGCTGACCAGGAGCATCAGGCAGAGCAGGAGACTACCCATCGTCCTCAGAATCGGCTTCATACAAGAATCCTCCTCTTTTCGTTCAGGTCGCACGGGAACATTCATACGCTCGATTCGCCATAGGCGCAACGTTCGTCCGAAGAAATGGCGCAGCGCTATTCCGCGATATACTCCTTTCTGGCCGGCGCAAAGAATTCTATGAATTCAACATCTTCCAGCGCTTCGGTGGAATGATACTCCATGGAATCCCACACGTAGCTTCCGCCCGGACCGATCTCTCCCTCCTCATAGATATTTTTCTGTCCGTCGGCCAGCTGATAACGAAGCCGGCCGCGGAGCACAAAGCCGTTCTGCACCGCGAGGTGGTTGTGAATCTCCAATTTCGAACCCTTGGCCATCGTGAAGTGGCACAGCATGGTTTCCTCGTTGTACGACAGGTTGGTCTTGACGAGGCCGGGCCGAAGCTCAACCCGCCTGCGCTCGGAGAGTCTCGTAATCTTGTTGTTCACGTATGTCCCTCCCCCACTGCCTTCAAGGCGTCCAAGAGCTGATTCCATCCGGCGATAAACTGGTTTCTGAACAGCGCAACGGGCGGGAAATCGGCGAATTCGTCGATGTCCAGGCCGTCCAGGAAGTACGCGAGCCGGAAGTCCGGCACCTTTTCCATCAATTCGCTCAGCACGTATTCAGGCGTGGGCGCGTCCATGCGGCAGATGACCGGCGGATCGTCCGCGATCAGCTTCTCCGCGGTGCCCTTCCAGTTGATCGTAACGTGCATGTCCCCGCCGACGAATTCGGTGAAGTGGTGCAGCCCACGCGCGCCGCCGCCCAGCAGGATGCCCGGCCAGCGCTTTTCCCGCATCAGGCGGTACTGGCGCTTCGTCAGCGCGACGCCCGCCTGGAAGAGGATGTCCGGTTCGATATCAATCGCGCCCGCGTCCAGTTGGGATTTCAGCTGTTGATCGAAGATCCCCGCGATGCAGGTGACGAAAAATGCCGGCGCGCATCCGGAGCGCTCGGAAGCCTCCAGGTAGGTTCTGCACGCCGCGGCGGCCTGCGAGACCGACATGATCTCCGTGGCGATGACCGGAACGTCCTGCGCGACCAGCTCGTCAATGGCGGTCAGCCCCGCCCGTGTGACGGGGATCTTCGCGATCAGGTTGGGGC
>JAEVZE010000452.1 GCA_023392395.1 Bacillota bacterium | reverse complement strand
GCTCGCGTGACCCAGCAACTTGGAGATGATCTTCACCTCCACGCCCCGCGCGTACAAGTTGCTGGCGAAGGAGTGCCGGAGCGCGTGCAGGCCTCGATGCTCCACGCCTGCGGCTTCACAGGCCTTTTCCATCGTGGCCAGCAGGTTCCGGTAGCTCAGATGCTTGCTTGTCTGCGTCGCGAACACGTAGGGGCAGCCGGAGACCACCTGTGCTTTAGGTGTTGGACAGCTTCCATCGCCCGGGCGTTAAGCGGGATCGTGCGCCTGCCCGATTCCGTCTTCGTGGTTCGCTGGACGAGGTTCTTCCCATCCACCCGGACCATGTTTTTGGTTACTTTCAGGATTCTCTTCTCCTCATCGACGTCGGACCACTCAAGCGCCAGCGCTTCGCCGGCGCGGAGGCCGGTCTCCAGAATGAGGGCACACCCCCAGCCATATCGGAGGCGGGGCCCGCCGTTTTTCTCATCGGTGAAGGCAGTGACCAGCGTTTCCTGCTCGTCCTTCTCATAGGGGCAGACCACCTTGGTGTTGTGAGACTGGGGTGGCATCTGTACGCCCTGAAAAGCTGCTCGAAAGCGCCGCCGCAGGCGCGCTCAAGGCGCTGGCCGGGATGCCCTCCGACGAGCGGACCAGGGACGAGACGATTCGCGAGGCGCTGCTGGGCGCGCTGGCGGAGCGTGCGCTGGAACTCCGGCGAGCGCCCGACGAGTCGTTCGACTTAACGCTGGACGTGGACGGCCTGGCCGCGGGCGACTTCGGCGGGGACTACGCCGGCTATCTGGCGCGCTACGCATTCCAGGAAACGCTGGACAGGTTGGCGGAACAGGTGTACGCGCTGCCCGATCTGCCGACAAAGGACTTCCCCAAGAGCGGGCGGCTGGGCGGCTCCACCAAGGGCACAAAGGTCATCGTCAAGGCGCCGGACGACGGCGTCGGCCGCTATATCCAGTTCCGGTCCAATGCGTCGGATGAGATGGCGGTCTCTGGCTTTATCCGCCCCGGCGGTTCCTGCACGGTGCGCGTGCCCAAGGGGAATTATTACATGCTAATCGCCAGCGGTACGGTGTGGTACGGCGATGATGGACTGTTTGCAGGCGATGGCGCCTACAGCCGCACCGAGGAATTTGAGGTAAAGGGCAGCAACTACTACCACACGATCACGCTGGGCGGCGTGGACGACGGCAATATGAGTTCCTATGACGCCGATCCAGACGCGTTTAGGCAGAATTGACCCGGAGGGCAGCGCGATGAAGAGATTGGCAGCCTTGATGATCTTTCTGGCGGCAGTTCTGGCCGTACCGGCGCACGCCGACAATGCGGGCCTCGATTCCATGCTCGCGGCGCTACTTGAGGCCCAGACTTACCCGGAGCAACTGGCGTTGACGGCGCACTGGTCGGAAGCGTGCGCCGCTCAGTTGGAAGACATGCGTGGGTGGGATACCGATCTGAATGTCCCGCTCGCTGCGGGTGCGCCGGAGGAACCGCCGGAGGGATTCTTTGATGGCGCGGTCGAGTGCGACCGCCTGCCGGAGGATATGCGCTGCGCTCGGTGGACGGCCATCTACAGCGATGGGGGCGAGAGATATCTGGCGGGAAACTATTTGGCGCGTCTCCCTGTAGGGCTCGCCGCCGCGACCGTGGAGGAAACCGGATGCGTTTTTTACATCCGCCATACCCGGCGCGCGGTTGAGTACACGACCGGCTACGGGTACGGCCAGGAATACGCGATCTATGCGTTCCGCGCAGACGGGTCCGGCGACGTGTACAAACTGTACGGTGCGTACAACCCGCCGCCCATGGCGGGGATTGCCGGGCAGATCGCCGGCGATCTGGTCCCGGATGAGCGCTTGTTCGAAGGCGTGCGGCCCTTCTTTTCCAAACGGCTCGAATGGGACGCGAGCGACGGCGTGTCGCTTTCCTTCCTCGTTACCGGCCGAGGCTGCTGCCTGGAAGGATACGAGGGGCCGCTTGTCCATGTGACCGTACCTGACAGCGTGGCGGGCTATGCCGTGACCGGCGTCGCGGCGGAGGCGTTCCGGGATTGCGAATCGGTCCGGTCCGTCCGCCTGCCGGACGGCGTGACCTGGATCGGCGACGACGCTTTCTTCGGCTGCGGTGCGCTGGAGGAGCTCAACATGCCCCGCTCGCTGAGGTCGGTCGGCGCGTCCGCGTTCGGCGGCGCGGGTCTTCGCTCGCTGGTCTTCCCAGAGGGCCTGACCCGGATCGGAAGATGCGCGATCAACACCATGAGCCGCCTCGAAGCCTTGTCGCTGCCCTCCACGCTTTCAGAAATGGGAGAATGGAATTTGGAGAGCGGAAGCCGCGTTCCGCGCATCGTGCTTCCGGACGGCCTGGCGGAAATCGGGGACGGTTTCCTCTTTGACGGTCAGGCCGTGCGCTGCGTCTACATCCCGGGCGGCGCGCGGCTTTTGGGAAACAACATCCTGTGCGGCTCGTCCGAGACGGCGGTCTACACGCCCAAGGGAAGCCCGGCATGGGAGAGGGCAATGGAGCAGGGCCTGCGCGCCGTGGACTGCGATGCCCCGGAGGATATGCCGGACGCCCGGTATGAGACCGACGGCGACTTCCGATACATCGTGTTCGAGGGCAAGGCGTGTGTGACCGACTACCTGGGAAGCGAAACCCAAATCAAGATTCCCTCCACATTGGGCGGCTATCCGGTGACGACGATCACAGGCTGCTTCTCCTTCTCCGAATCTGTGACCGATATCACGGTGGCGGAGGGCGTCTTGACGATCAAACCCTACGCGTTGTCAGCCGGGGCGCGGGGAGCGGGATGATCCTCCGCCTGCCGGGATCGATTCGGAGGATCTACCCAGACGGCTTGTTCGTATTCAGCGGCGGGCAACCCATCACGGTCTACGCGCCGGAGGGGAGCGCCGCGCAAAGGTTTGTGCTCGACCTAGCGGAGGACGACATCACCTGCCGGCGATGATTGAGGAGGGAATGGCCATGAGGCGTTTGAACCGAAGCGCTCTTCTGATGAGTTTCGCGGCCTTTTTGATGCTGGCTCTCGCGCTGGTTCCGGCGGCGAAGGCTTCGGCCGCGGTGATTGCCAAAGCGGAGGACGGCTTCCAGTTCACTTCGGACGGGAGCGGCGCGACCGTCATGGGCTATACCGGCAGCGCGACGAGCATTGCGATCCCGTCCTCCCTCGGCGGCGTGCCCGTCGTCGCCATCGGCATAAAGGCGTTTCAGGACACGAACCTCGTCAGCGTCTCCTTCCCCGGCAGCGTGAAGCAGATAGATGAGAAGGCGTTCTACAACTGCGGCAGCCTAGCGAGCGTGACGCTGGTCAGCAGTCTTCAGAAGATCGGCTACGATGCGTTCGCCTACTGTGGCGCGTTGAAAGACGTCGCCTTTCCCAGTACCCTGAAGGAGATCGGAGCCTGGGCATTCTTCCGCTGCGATAGCCTGACGGATGTCGCGCTGACAAGCGGTATTGAAACGCTTGGCGATTACGCCTTCTTCTATGACAAAGCGATGACGAGCGCCAGCATTCCCGGCACCGTGAAGGAGATCGGCGAAAAGGTGTTTTCCGACTGCTCAAATCTTACGGACCTCACGCTGGGAAGCGGCATCGAGAAGGTTGGCAGCGAGGCGTTTGCCAATTGCTCCGCGCTGAAGAGCGTCTCCGTTCCCGGCAGCGTGAAGGAGATCGGAGACTACGCGTTCTCCGGCTGCGGCAGCCTGGAGAACGTAGTGCTGACCAGCGGGTTGGAATCCATCGGGGAACACGCGTTCTTCTGCGCCTACGCGCTGACGGGCATCACCATCCCCAGCACCGTGAAGGAGATCGGCGAGCGGGCGTTTTCTGACGACACAAAGCTGGCCAGCGTGACATTACCCAGCGGGCTCAAGACGATCGGCTACGGCGCATTCGCCAATTGCTACGCGCTGAAGAGCGTCGCCATCCCGGGCACGGTGAAGAGCATTGGTCCTTCGAACTTCACGTACACCTATGGAACCTACGGGGTCTTCAGCAACTGCACGAGCCTTGCGAGCGTCACGCTGTCCAGCGGGACAGAGATCATCGGAGCCCAGGCGTTCTACGGATGCACAGCGCTGACCGGCGTCACGATTCCCGACAGTGTGACGTCCATCCGGGAATCGGCGTTTGGCAATTGCAGCGCTCTTGTCAATACGGCGCTCTCCAGAAACCTGACGGAGATCCGGGGGTTCGCGTTTTACGGCTGCAAGTTGTCCAGTATGACGCTGTACGAC
>JAEVZE010000419.1 GCA_023392395.1 Bacillota bacterium | reverse complement strand
CCGCCCGCGCCCCCCCCCCCCCCCCCCCCCCCCCCCCCCCCCCGTTCTCTCCCCCTACGCCCGTTCGAACAGCAGCTTCATGAGATCGTCGCCGCTCTCGAAAAGCGGCGCGCCTTCACAGGCGGCCTCGGTGAAAGGGGCGGGGGCGGAGGGCACGCGGCTGTCGAAGAGGGCGAAGGGCACAGGCGTGCCGTCGTGGGTGCGGGTGGACAAAAGCGTATAGTGGTCGGGCATCAGAAGCAGCCTAAAGTCGCCCAGCGCGGGCAGCGCTTCAAGAAGCGGCGCGACCACGCGCCCATCCACGCGGCGGATGGCCTCCAGCTTGTCCGGAAGGCTCCCGTCGTGGCTCATCTCGTCGGGCGCTTCAACGTGCACCAGCGCGAAATCGTCGCCCGCCCTGAGCGCGTCCAGCGCCGCCGCCACCTTGTTTTCGTAGTTGGTGTTGAGAAGCCCGGTCGCGCCTTCCACATCCGGCGCTTTCAGGCGGTTTAATAGCGCGATGCCCTTGACCAGCGGCACCGCCGACACCACCGTGCCGGAGACGCCGTACTTGTGAGTGAAATCTGGCAGCTGACAGGCCTCACCCGCGCCCCAGAACCAGGCGGAGTTGGCGGGCTTGAGCCCTTCCGCGGCGCGTTTCAGGTTGATCGGGTGCGATGTCAGCGCGCGGCTCGCCGCCCGCTGCAGCCGGATCAGCCAGTCCCCCCCGGGGCCTTGGGGCAGGTAGCCCTTGACCGGCTGGCCCGCGATGTCGTGGGGCGGCTTCAGGATGAACTCCGCCGCCGCGCCACGGGCCACCGCGATGTGGCGGAAGGTGTCAGTGGGGTGGATCGCGAGATTCCGCTCATTCCCGATCTTCTGGAACTCCGGGTCGGCGGCCACGGCCTTGGCCAGCGCCAGCGCGTCCGGGCCCTCGACGCCGCCTCCGTTGTGGCTGAGCATCACCGGTCCCTCCGGGCCGTCGCCCAGCGCCACCAGGTTCATCCGAAAGGCCACTTCGCCGTGCTGCAGCATCACGCCCATCCCCGCGGCCTCCAGCGGCGAACGCCCGGCGTAGACTTCGGCCGCGTCGTTGCCCAGGAGCGTCAAAAACGCCACGTCACTGCCGGGCGACAACTGTTTGGGGCAGGAGCGCAGCCGGCCCAGCCGCCCGCCGCCGATGGTTTCAAAAGCTTTTAGTTCCAAGGATTGCAGCGGCGTTTTCCCGCCCAATTTTTCCAGCGGGAAGTCCGCCATGCCGTCTCCGACGACGAGCACGTATTTCATGTTTCTCCCCCCGGCGCTTGCCAAATTTCGGCGTTTGATATATGATTGTAGCACAATGTGCGATTGACTTCAAGGAGGAAACCATGCAGCCCCACGAGCAGCCCGCTCTCGCCTCCATGATCAAAGGACAGATGATCGAGGGATATTTACTGGTGCGCGCCGCCGAGCAGCGCACTTCGTCCAACGGCTCCAAATACCTGGACCTGACGCTCAGCGACCGGCAAAGTGAGATCAACGCCAAGATGTGGGACGGGCAGACGTCGGCGCCCAAGCCGTCCACCGTGGTCAAGGTGCGGGGCATGATGCTGGAGTACAACGGTCGCCCGCAATTGCGCGTGGACAAGCTGCGCCCGACGGAAGCCGGCGACGGCGTGGACCTCAGCCAGCTGGTGCCCTGCGCGCCGGACCCCACCAACGAAATGATGGATCAGCTTTTGGCCAGGGTCCAGCGCATCCAGAATCAGGCCCTAAAGGACCTGGTCAGCTACCGGATCGAGGAATGCAAAGAACAGCTGGAATACTACCCCGCCGCTTCGAAGCTGCACCATGCGGAGCGCGGCGGCCTTCTGCACCACGTCACCACCATGCTGAAGGACGCGGACGCGCTCTCCGACATCTACCCTACGCTCGACCGCGATCTTCTGGCCGCGGGTGTGATGCTGCACGATCTGTGCAAGATCCGGGAGTTTGACTCCGACGAGATGGGGCTGGTCAGCGATTACTCGGTGGAGGGCAACCTGATCGGCCACCTGGTGCAGGGCGTGGCGGAGCTCAACCAGGCGGGTTCGGCGCTGGGTACGCCCAGGGAGCTGTTGCTGCTTCTTGAGCATATGATCCTGTCCCACCACGACCTGCCGGAATACGGAAGCCCGCGAAGGCCCATGTTCCCGGAGGCGGAGGTGTTGCACGTGATCGACCTTCTGGACGCGCGCATGTACGAAATGGACCGCGCGCTGTCCGCGATCAACCCCGGCACGTTCACCGAGCGCATCTGGTCGCTGGAGCGCAAGCTGTACAGACGCAAGGATATTGAGAATCAGGGCGGCTGAGTCAGCCCCCAAATGGCATACTACATTCATCATGAAACAGGAAGTGTGTTTGATGCGCGCGCAGGATCGGTTCTACCGCTACATTTCGTTTGACACCGCCTCCGATGAAAACTCGAAAACCTGCCCCTCTACCCCCGGCCAGTGGGTGCTGGGCCGGGCGCTGGTTCAGGAAATGCAGGAGATGGGCATTTCAAACGTCCGGATCGATGAGCACGGCTACGTGTACGGCTTCATTCCCGCAAATGTGGAGGGCGCGCCGGCCATCGGGCTGATCGCCCACATGGACACCGTGGACGCGGTGCCCTGCGTGCCGATGCACGCGCGCACGGTGCGCTACGAGGGCGGTGACATCGTGCTGGACGAGGCGGCGAATATCGTCATGCGCGCCGCCGACTACCCTGATCTGGCCGCGCACATTGGGCATGACATGATCGTCACCGACGGGCACACCCTGCTGGGAGGCGACGACAAGGCGGGGATCGCGGAGATCCTGGCCCTGTGTGAGCGGCTGCTCTCCGATCCGTCCATCCCCCACGGCAAGGTATGCATCGGCTTCACGCCGGACGAGGAGATCGGTCAGGGCGCGGACCACTTCGACGTGGCTGGGTTCGGCGCGGACTTCGCCTATACCGTGGACGGCGGGCCGCTGGCCGAGATCGAATACGAAAACTTCAACGCGGCTTCAGCCACGCTGACGGTGAAGGGCCTGTCCATCCACCCGGGGACTGCCAAGAATCAGATGAAGAACGCGCTGCTCATGGGCATTGAGTTCAACCAAATGCTGCCCCCGGCGGAGACGCCCGCCCACACGGAGGGGTATGAGGGCTTCTACCACCTGAATTCCATGCGCGGCAGCGAGGAACAGGCGGTGCTGCACTACATCGTCCGCGACCACGACAAGGAAAAGTTTGAAAATCGCAAAGAGACCATGCGCCGCATCGCCGAATACCTGAACGAATCTTACGGCGAGGGCAGCTTCGCGCTGGAGCTCACGGACAGCTATTACAACATGAAAGAGAAGATCCTGCCGCACATGCACATCGTGGACCGGGCGATGGACGCCATGCGCGCGTCCGGCTACGAGCCGGTCGCCGTACCCATCCGCGGCGGCACCGACGGGGCACGACTTTCGTACATGGGGCTGCCCTGCCCCAACCTCTCCACCGGCACGCTGCACGCCCACGGCCGGTTCGAGTGCGTGGACGCGGACGAGATGGAGGCCATCGTGGACATCCTGGAGAAAATCGTGCGGGCTTAGAAGACGGAAGGTACGGCGGGGCTCCGCCCCGCGCCCCGCAAGGGGATTGAATCCCCCTTGACCCCACACAAAACATAATGCAAGTGCAGAGCGTCGAAATGATCGCCCTGCACTTGCATTATAGTATCTCTTTTGTGGGGGTTCCAAGGGGCCTCAGGCCCTTTGGCGGGGTC
>JAEVZE010000390.1 GCA_023392395.1 Bacillota bacterium | reverse complement strand
CTTCCTGATCGCGGCGCTGCAGATGGTGGACGCCTCGCTGTACGAATCCGCCCAGATCGACGGCGCGGGGTTTTTCCGAAAGCATTTGCACATCACGCTTCCGGGCATCTCGCCCACGCTATTCTTTCTGATGATCGTGAATGTGCTCAACTCGTTCCAGTCCTACGCACAGGTCAATCTGATGACGCAGGGCGGGCCAGGCAAGTTTACCCGCGTGATCGTCTACCAGATCTACCTGGAGGCGTTCCAGTACAACCGCTTCGGCGCAGCGGCGGCGCAATCGGTGGTACTGTTTGCGATCATGCTGCTTCTGACGCTGGCCCAGTTCCGGCTTGAAAGGAAGGTTTCATACTGATGGTCCGTAAATTCGCCGGAAAGGGCGCGTTCCTTGCGGTCAACCTGATGATGGCGCTTGCAATCGTGGTGCCGCTTCTATACTGCGTCAGCGTCAGCTTCATGACCGAGCCGGAACTGTTTTCCTATCCGCCCGCGTTTTTGCCCCAACGGCTGCAGTTGGGCAACTATTTCTCTGCACTCGCCTTTGCACCGATCTTCCGTTTCATTTTGAATTCGCTGGTGGTTGCGGCCGCCTGCACGGCGGGGCAGTTGTTCTTCGGCGCGCTGGCGGGTTATGCGTTTGCGATGCACGAGTTTCCCGGCAAGCGCGCACTGTTCCTTTTGATGCTTTCGACGATGATGATCCCCGGCCAGGCGATCATCCTGGCCAACTACCTGACGATTGCGAATCTCCACCTGACCGACAGTTACCCTGCGCTGATTTTGCCCTACTTGACCAGCGCGTTCTGCCTGTTCAGCATGCGGCAGGCGTTTTTGAAGCTGCCGGGGGAGCTGTATGAATCGGCGGCGCTGGACGGCTGCGGCTCCATGACGTTTTTCCTTCGCATTGGGCTTCCGCTGGTGAAGCCGCAATTGGGCTCGCTGGGCGTGTACACATTTCTGTCGATCTGGAACCAGTACCTGTGGCCCCTCCTGGTCACCAACAAGACCGAGACCCGCACGGTACAGATCGGCATCGGCATGCTGCAAAATAGCGACGGCAACGCCTACGGCCCGATCATGGCGGGCGTCACGATGGTGCTGATCCCGTCCATTCTGGTGTTTCTGGTGGGCCAGAAGTCGCTGATCTCCGGCCTCACCGCGGGCGCGCTGAAGGGATGATGCAAAAAAAGGAGAGGGAAGCCGCCCTCTCCAAACTCATTAAGATGATAGAAACGCCGCCGGACGAGCCGGGCAGTCTGCCGCTCAGGGGCACGCAATCCTGAGCCCGCCGGGCAGCACCCTGTAATGGGCGCGGTCGATGCGCTGCAATTCACCGTCCAGATTGATGGTCATGCCAGGGGACTCGATCACGACTTCCGAGGCGCGCAGCGTGTGCGTGACCGGAAGCGAAATGAACTTGCCGTTTACAAACAGGGGCAATAGCTTCAGGATGCTGCGCCGGTCGACCGCGTCCACGTACACCACGTCGAACAGGCCGTCGGTTGGGTTTGCCTCGGGCGCCACCAGCATGC
This sequence comes from Bacillota bacterium, assembly GCA_023392395.1. Classification (GTDB taxonomy): domain Bacteria; phylum Bacillota; class Clostridia; order Christensenellales; family Aristaeellaceae; genus JAEZHK01. The sequence goes on along the minus strand of JAEVZE010000390.1, from coordinate 5,240 downwards.
CGCCGCCGAAATACCGTCCGTTGGCCACCTCGAAGATGGTCATCTTCTGGTCGAACGTGCGGCCACCCGCGGTGATCCTCGCCTCCACCGGCCGGAAGCGACGCAGCGCCGCCAATAGGCCCAAAAGGTACGCCGCGAGGCCCTTGAAGCGGGCGCGGAAACGCTGGGTCTGGCGCAGCACTTCAATGTCAAAGCCGGTGCCAGACACGTTCAGGAACAGCCGGTCGTTGACCAACCCCGCGTCCACGTTCCTTGGCGCGCTGTCAAGCTGCACGCGCAGCGCTTCGACGGGGTCCTTCGGGAGCCCCAGCGCCTTTACAAAATCATTGCCGGTGCCGCAGGATACGAAATACAGGATTCCGTTCAAGCCTGCCAGCCCGTTGGCGACTTCATTGAACGTGCCGTCTCCGCCCAACACGACCAATCGCGCCTCCGCTTCACCGGAGGCGATTTCGCGTGCGATGGCCGTGGCGTGGCCGGGCCGCTCGGTCCGCGTGAGCCGAAACGGGAGGCCCCGCTTTTTCAGTTCGCTTTCCACTTGGGTGCACACTTTCAGCGTGCGCCCGCTTCCGGCGGCGGGATTGACGATCAGGTGATACAAGCGGCGCCCTTCTTTCATAGGAGATGAGGTTTGCGGGCGCGCCCGCCGCTAGAGATCGAAGGTTCGGCCGCTCTTTTGGGAAACCCAGCTCGCAAAGCGGCGGGCGTCCGCGTTGAGCACCAGTTCCTCGGGGAAATCCACGTCGCGCAGTACTTCGAGCGACGCCTCCATCTTTCCGACATACGGCGCGAAGTGGGCGTCGGTGGAGACCACCACGGGCACTTCGTATTCTTTCAGAAGCCGCGCGATGGCGCGGCAGTTTTCATAGCTGCCCTTGCGCACCTTGAACGAGTGGGTATTGATCTCTACCACCTTGCCATGTTCCTTGAACGCGCGGATCACCGGTTCGTGGTCAAAGGCGAACCGCTGGTCGCCCGAATGGCCGATGATGTCCACCGACGGATTGACCGCGACGGCGAGCCACGCGCGGGTGTGGGTTTCGACGTCGGCTTGCGGGAAGGTGGGCGTGTGCATCGAAGCGATGACCAAATCCAGCTTGTCCAGGATATCCACAGGCAGGTCCAGCGCGCCGGAATCGTCCAGCACGTTGACTTCGCAGCCCATAATCAGATATACGCCCAGTGCCTGCTCCGGCAGCACGTGTTTCATAGAACGGAAATAGAGCTCCGTCGGCGCGCCGGGGATTTTGGGCGCGTGGTCGGAGATCACCAGAAATTTGTGGCCCATCCGGGCGGCTTCGGCGGCGTTTTCCAGCACCGTGCTGTGGGCGTGTCCGGAGGAGATGGTATGGGTATGCGTGTCGCAGATGATGTTCATGGTGTACTCCGTCCTGTTATTGCATACAAGTGCGATGATATTATACAAGAAAATCGCGACAAAGGACCATCTCCGCCGTTGCGTTTTGCGCACTTTCTTGTAAATTCAAAGAAATTGATGAAAGCAAAAAATTTGCGACGGCTTTCGCGGGCATGCTTGCGCGGATGCAGGAAATCATGTAAAATGAGAGCGCGGCGGCAGAAGCCAGCGCCGCGGGAACGGAGGGCTTGCATGGAAGCACTAACGGCCATCAAGCGGCCAATCAAGCGGAGGGACCACGATGGGAAGGTCTCCGGCCGCACGCGCTATACCGACGACATCCAGTCGCCGGATTTTCTGTGCGGAAAGATTTTGAGATCCGGCATCGCCCGTGGGCGCATCCGGGAGATTCATGTGCCGGAACTTCCTGAAGGCTACCTGATCGTCGACCACAGGGACGTGAAGGGCATCAATGAAGTTCATATTGTGATGGACGATACGCCGGTGTTTGCGGTGGACACGGTGGAGTTCGTCGGAGACCCGATCCTGATGGTGGTCGGGCCTGACGAGTGCACGGTGGACCGCATTTTGAAGGAAATCAAGGTTGAATACGAAGAACTGCCGGCGGAGTTGGACCCATTGAAGGCCACCACGCATTTCTTCCAATACAAGATTGAAAAGGGCGACATCGCCAAGGCGTTTCAGGAAGCCGACCAGGTGCTGGAGGAGACGTTTAGCACCGGCCACCAGGAGCACGTACACCTGGAGACCAACGCGATGATCGGCGAATGGGCGGACGGTAAGGTGACGGTGCGCGGCTCGCTGCAGTGTCCCTACTACGTATACCGCGCGGTCCGAAAGGCGCTGGGCTGCGAGGCATGCGATCTGAACGTCGTCCAGGAAGCCACAGGCGGCGCGTTCGGCGGCAAGGAGGATTATCCCAGCATCCTGGGCTGCCAGGTGGCGGTCGCCGCGGTCAAGGCGAAAAAGCCGGTCAAGGTGGTGTTCTCCCGGAAGGAGGACATTGCCTACACGCCCAAGCGCCATCCGTCGGTTTGTACCTATAAAGTGGCCGTCAAGGGCGGCCGCGTGACCGCCATGGACATCGATGTGACCTACGACGCGGGCGCGTACACGACGCTTTCGGCGGTGGTGCTGCAGCGCGGCTCCATCTGTGCCAATGGCATTTACGATGTGCCCAACCTCCGTGTTCATAGCCGCGCCGCCAAGACCAATTCGGTGCCCAACGGCGCGTTCCGGGGTTTCGGCGGCCCGCAAACCTTCTTTGCTATCGAAATGATGATGGAGCACGTCGCAAAAGCTCTGGGCGAGGAGCCGCTGGACTTTAAGCTCCGCCACGCCGCCAAACAGGGCGACGAAACCTCCACCCAGGGCCTCTACCACTTTCATGTGCCCACGCCGGAAATCGCGGCGCGGCTAGAGGAATTGTCCGGTTACCGCGCAAAGCGCGAAGCGTACGCCCATCAGTCATCTGGCCGCTACCGCCGGGGCATCGGCGTATCGCTGGTGTTCCACGGCTGCGCCTTTACCGGCAACGGCGAGCGCGACCTGATCAAGGCAGTGGCCCGAATCCGCGGCAATGCCGATGGCACGGTGGACGTGTATACCGCCAATACCGAGATGGGGCAGGGCCTCAATACCAGCTTCCCCAAGCTGGTCGCGGCGCGTCTTGGTATCCCGGTGGAGAAGGTGAACCTGATCGACCCGGACACGGACCTCGTGCCCGATTCCGGCCCCACGGTGGCCAGCCGCTCGATGATGATCGTCGGCCTGATCCTGCGCCGGGCGGCAGACAAGCTGAAGGAGCAGTGGAAGCCGGGTGAGACCGTGACAATCGAGGAGCACTACCAGCACCCGGACTACATGATCCCCTTCAGTTTGGAAGAATTCAAGGGCGACGCCTACCCGGATTACTCCTGGTCGGGCAACGTGGTGGAGGTCGAGGTGGACACGCTGACCGGAGAAGCCAGGACCGTCGGCTGCTGGGGTGTGTACGACGTAGGGCTTCCGATCGACGAAGCCGTCTGCCACGGGCAGATGCAGGGCGGCATGCTGCAGGGCCTTGGCTACGCCTCGATGGAGCAGATCTCCTACAACGAGCGCGGCATCATCCGCAATGACCACCTGAGCGACTACATCATCCCCACTTCGATGGACGCGCCCCCGCTGGTCTCCGACTTTGTGATCAACCCCGCCGAATTCGGCCCCATGGGCGCCAAGGGCGCGGGCGAACTGCCCCACGTGGGCGTCGCCCCGGCCTATGTGCTGGCGATGGAGCAGGCGGTGGGCAAGCCCTTGTTCAAAGCGCCTTACACCACGGAAGACGCGCTGAATGCGCTGGAAGGGGGCGACGCATAATGGGCGTGCAATTCCTGCTCAACGGCAAGATGGTGGATAGCGCCTCTTCGCCTGCGACCCGCCTTCTGGACGTGGTCCGAAACGAATTTGGTCTGACGGGCGCCAAGTGCGGCTGCAAGGAGGGCGAGTGCGGCGCGTGCTCGGTGCTCCTGGACGGCCTGCTGGTCAACTCCTGCATGGTGGCCATCGGCACATTGCCTGGCCACGAGGTGACCACCATCGAAGGCTACCGCGAAACCGCCCGCTTCAAGGCGATCGACCAGGCCTTTGGGCGCACCGGCGCGGTGCAGTGCGGCTTTTGCACGCCTGGCATGGTGCTGGCGGCGGAGAGCCTGCTCAACCGCAACCCGCACCCCACCGAGGCGGAAATCCGGGACGGCATCTCCGGTAACCTGTGCCGCTGCACCGGCTACACCGCCATCGTCGAGGGCGTCAGCTTGGCGGCAAAGGAGGGCGAGGGTCTATGGTAAGTTACAAACCCGCGTCGCTGAAGGAAGCGCTCGAACTGCGCGCCCGCGAACAGGTAATCCCTTACGCGGGCGGCACGGACCTGATGATCGAGGCCGACCCGGAGGCGAGCTATCTGTTCCTCTCGGACGTGCCGGAGCTGAAGACCATCGAAATCGCGGACGGGAACCTGGAAATCGGCGCGGCGGTCACCTATACGCAGGCGCTGGATAGCAATCTGGTCCCTGAAATTTTGAAAGAAGCCGTGCGCTACATCGCAGCGCCGGCCATCCGGAACACCGGGACGATGGGCGGCAACGTCGCCAACGGCTCGCCCAAGGCAGACAGCGCGCTCATCTTCAGCGTCACCGATTCGATTTTGGTATTGGAGTGCGCGGACGGCGTGCGCCGGGTGCCCATTCAGGAATTCTACCTGGGCCGCGGCAAGACGTGCCTCAAGGGAAACGAGTTGCTGACGAAGATCGTCATGCCGCTTCACAACGTCCGGGAATACTACTACCACAAGGTGGGTGCGCGCGGCGCACTCGCCATCGCCCGCGTGTCGTTTGCGGGGCTGATGCGCATCGAGGGCGGCATTATCCGTCACGCGGCCACCGCCTATGGCGCGGTGGCGGGTACCATCCTGCGCCGACCGGACATCGACGGCATGCTGATTGGCCGCACGGTTGAGGAAGCCAAGAGGATTCGCGGCGATTACCTCTCCGCGATGGACGAGGCCATCCAGCCTATCCGCGGCCGCATCTCGGCGGAGTACCGGAAAAAGGTACTGATGAACCTGATCGGTGACTTCCTGAACAAGTACGGGATTACCGGCTGAACCCTCCAATACGAAGCCGCCGCGCGGGTCGATCCGGAGCGGCGGCTTTAGCGATCTTGAAAATTCGGATTCTCCCAGACGGGCGGGCCTATTCGCCGAACAATTGGGAAATCTCTTTGGTGTTCAATTCATACCAGTCCACATTCGGCTGTAAAACGCAATCCGGACTGGAAATGAATGGCTCGAAGCGAATGCGCTGATTTGTGGCGAGGTTTCACA
>JAEVZE010000325.1 GCA_023392395.1 Bacillota bacterium | reverse complement strand
CAACCGCGCCATGCACCGAAAGACCCTCTCGATGGACGAGATCGAGCAGGAAGTCCAGATCATGATCGGCGAAGGCCAGAAGCGCACCGTGCTGGTCTACGGCGAATCCCCCGCCACCGACATCGACTTCATGTGCAAATCCATTCAGAAGGTGTACTCCGTCAAGAATCAGCACGGCGAGATCCGCAGGGCCAACATCAACTGCGCGCCCCTGACCGTGGAGGAACTGCGGCAGCTTAAAGAGGTGGGTATCGGCACCTTCCAGGTCTTCCAGGAGACCTACCACCACGAAACCTACCGCCGCGTGCACCCGCAGGGCACCATCAAGGGCCACTACCGCTGGAGGCTGTACGCGATGGACCGGGCGCAGCAGGCGGGCGTGGACGACGTAGGGCTTGGCGTCCTGTTCGGCCTGTACGACTGGCGCTTTGAGGTGATGGGGCTTCTCTACCACACCATCCACCTGGAGGAGACCTTCGGCGGCGTCGGCCCTCACACCATCTCCTTCCCCCGCATCACCCCCGCCACCGGCACGCCCTACTCCGAGCACCCGGAATACGCCGTCAGCGACGAAGATTTTAAAAAGCTGGTGGCAGTGCTCAGGCTTTCCGTGCCCTACACCGGCCTGATCTGCACCGCGCGGGAGCCGGACCGCGTCCGGCGCGAAGTGATCCCCTTCGGCGTTTCGCAGATCGACGGCGGCACGCGCATCGGCGTGGGCGCTTATGCGCAGTCGCTTCGCGCAAACGCGCTGCCCGATCAGGAACAGTTCACCATCGGCGACGACCGGCCGCTTGACATCATGGTGCAGGAAGTCTGCGACATGGGCTTTGTGCCTTCCTTCTGTACCGCCTGCTACCGGGCCGGACGCACCGGCGACCATTTCATGAAGGTGGCCAAGTCAAAGTTCGTGCACAACTTCTGCGTGCCCAACGCCCTGTTCACCTTGAAAGAGTACCTCCTGGACTATGCGACGGACGAAGCCCGCGCCAAAGGCGAGGAGACCTTACGCCGCCGCGTGGAGGCGTTCCGCGGAGAGCCGGTGTATGATCAAATCGTCGAGACTCTTTCCAGGATCGAGGCCGGCGAGCGCGACTTGAGGCTGTAGGAGCGGATGCTATGAACTTTCCCCAAAACGCGGAGGATTTCACCCTCTGGCTGAACAGCCTCGGCAAGGCGGAACTCTCCGGCGCGCTCGAATACTTCTGCGTGGATGCGCCGTCGGAGAAACTGGAGGCCCTGCGGCGGATGGCTTCGGAGGCCCGAGAACAGCACTACGGCAAGAAGGTCTTCTTCCGGGGGCTGATCGAGTTTTCCAGCTACTGCAAGAATGACTGCTACTACTGCGGCCTGTGCCGCAGTAACAGTCGCGCCGTCCGCTACCGCCTGACGGAGGAAGAAATCCTGGATTGCTGCCGGATGGGCCATGATCTAGGTTTCCGCACCTTCGTATTGCAGGGCGGCGAGGACCCACACTTTAATGACGACCGCATGTGCCGCATCGTGTCCACGATCAAAGCGCGCTTCCCGGACTGCGCGATCACCCTCTCGCTGGGCGAGAAAAGCCACGAATCCTTCCAGCGCCTCTTTGACGCGGGCGCGGACCGGTACCTCCTCCGGCACGAGACCGCGGACGAGGCACACTATGGCAAGCTCCACCCCAAGGAGCTGAGCCTCTCAAACCGGAAGCAGTGCCTGTACGACCTCAAGGAGATCGGCTTTCAGGTGGGCGCGGGCTTCATGGTGCAGTCCCCCTACCAAACCTTTGACACTCTGGCCGAGGATTTTCTGTTCCTCCGGGATCTTCAGCCACACATGGTGGGCATCGGCCCGTTCATCCCGCAGAAGGACACTCGCTTTCGGGACTTTCCCACCCCCGACCCCTCCCGGACGCTGGTGCTTCTATCCCTGGTCCGGCTGATGCTGCCCAAAGTCCTGTTGCCCGCCACCACGTCGCTGGGCACGGTGGACCGGCTGGGCCGCGAAAAGGGGCTGAAGGCGGGGGCCAACGTGGTGATGCCGAACCTGTCGCCGGTTGCGCACCGCAAGGACTACGCGCTGTACGACAACAAGATTTGCACTGGCGAGGAGGCCGCCGAATGCCTCGCGTGCCTGTCCAGGCGCATCGCCTCTGTGGGGTTCGAGCCGGACTTTGGCCGAGGGGACCACCCGGACACGAGGCAATCGCTTTCGCCGTAGGCGCAAGCGATTGCGAAGGAACGTGGCCGGATTCTTGAATTTCCTGCGAGAAATTCAGGAATCCGACTGGACGGAACTGATTCCCCGTCGGGCGGGCAAGCTCGCCCTTTGAGGGAATCCATTTGCACCGGCAAAGCCGGTACAAATGATGGAATATGGAGGGCCGCGGCCCTCCAGACCCCCCGGAGTTTTCGGGGTGATTGCCATGAACAAGGATGTGTTACGATGCGGCTAGAGCACGACATGCTGGGGACGCTGCCCATCCCGGACGACGCCTATTACGGCGTGCACACGGCGCGGGCGCTTGAAAACTTCCCGATCGCGAAAAAGCCCATCCATCCGGAGCTGGTGCGGGCGCTGGTGGCGGTCAAAAAAGCCGCCGCCCTCACAAACCGCGATATCGGAGCGCTGGACGCTTCGATTGCGGACACCATCGTCTGCGCCTGCGACGAGGTGTTGGGCGGTGCGCTCCTGGATCAGTTCCTGGTGGACGAAATGCAGGGCGGCGCGGGCACATCCGCCAACATGAACGCAAACGAAGTGCTGGCCAACCGGGCGATCGAGCTTTTGGGCGGGCAGAAGGGCGACTACGCCCTCGTCCACCCGCTGGATCATGTGAATTTACACCAGTCGACCAACGACGTATTCCCCACCGCGGTGCGCATCGCGGCCATACGGATGCTAAAGCCCGTTTCTGAGCGGTTTGCCGGGCTCCAGACCGCGCTGCAGGAAAAGGAAGAGGCGTTCTCCGGCGTTCTCAAGGTAGGCAGGACGCAACTGCAGGACGCCGTGCCCATCACGCTAGGCCAAGAGTTCGGCGCGTGGGCGCAGGCGGTGGCAAGAGATCGCTGGCGTCTGTACAAGTCGGAGGAGCGGCTTCGTCAGGTGGGCATCGGCGGCACGGCAATTGGAACTGGCATGGGCGCGCCCCGGGCCTACGTGTTTGGGATGATCGAGCGGCTGCGCGCGCTGACCGGCCTGGGTTTGGCCAGGGCCGAATACATGATGGATCCTACGCAGAACTGCGACGTGTTTGTGGAGGTCTCGGGCCTTCTGAAGGCGGCGGCGGTGAGCCTTTCGAAGATCGCCAGCGACTTTCGGCTTCTTGCCTCCGGCCCTCGCGGCGGCATCGGCGAAATCGTGCTGCCCGCCATGCAGGCGGGCTCCTCGATCATGCCAGGCAAGGTAAATCCGGTGATCTGCGAGGCGGTGAACCAGGTGGCGTTCCAGGTTATGGCGGACGACCTGGCGGTGACGCTGGCGGCGCAGTCGGGTCAACTGGAACTAAACCCGTTCCTGCCGCTGATCGCCAGGAATCTGTTTGAAATGCTGGACATGCTGGAAAAGGTGCTGGGGCTTTTCATCGAGCGCTGCGTGCGCGGGATCGAGGCGGACAGCGAGGCCTGCCGGGTCAACCTGGAATCGGGCTATACGCTGGCCGTGGCGCTGACCGGGCATATCGGCTACGACCGCACGTCCGAAGTGGCCTCGGAGTGCCGGAAGACAGGCCGGCCAGTTCGCGAGGTCGTGCTAGAAAAGGGCCTTTTGGACGAAAAAACCCTGGACGCCCTGCTGAAGCCGGAAAAACTGACCGCCCCGGCGGTATGAAGGAGGAACGCGGATGGACATGAACCAGACCCCGCAGGGCAACCGATACGCGATCGGGCTGTTCGGGCGGCGCAACGCGGGCAAATCGTCCCTGATCAACGCGATCTCCGGCCAGCCCATCGCGGTCACGTCCGATGTGCCGGGTACCACCACCGACCCCGTCCGCAAGGCAATGGAACTTTTGCCCATCGGCCCGGTGGTGCTGATCGACACGGCGGGCCTCGACGACGAGGGCGAACTGGGGCAAAAGCGCATTGAGAAAACCTATGAGGAACTGCGCCGCTGTAACCTCGCGCTGGTGGTGGCGGACGCCGACTCCGGCGTCTCCACCTTCGAGGAAGCGTTCCTCGAGCAACTGAAAAAGCGGCGCATCCCCGCCGTACTGGTGCTCAACAAGTGCGACGCGGCCGCGCCAGAAGAATCGGAGCTTTCCGATCTGACCAAACGGTTGGGCGTTCCGGTGGTGGCCGTCAGCGCGCTGACCGGCTCCGGGATCGACAAATTGAAGGAGCAGATCATCCGCTCCTCCAGCTTCGAGGATGCGGAGCCCGCGCTTGTGGGCGACCTGATCCAAGCCGGGGACGTGGTGGTGCTGGTCACGCCCATCGACAAGGCCGCGCCCAAGGGGCGGCTGATCCTGCCGCAGCAGCAGACCATCCGCGACATCCTCGAGCGGGACGCCATCGCCATCGTCACAAAGGAGCACGAACTCAAGCTGACGCTTGCGAAATTGAGCGCTCCCCCGGCGCTGGTGATCACCGACTCGCAGGCATTTTTGAAGGTGGCCGCCGACACGCCGGACGGAATCCCCATGACCTCGTTTTCCATCCTGTTCGCGCGGCAGAAGGCGGACCTTGGTGAAATGGTCCGGGGCGTGAAACGCATCGAGCGCCTGGCCCCGGGCGACAAGGTGCTGATCGTCGAGGGCTGCACCCACCACCGCCAGTCGGACGACATCGGCACGGTGAAGATTCCGCGCTGGATCCGGCAGATCGCGGGCGGCGGCATCGAATTTGAATGGGCCAGCGGCGCATGCTTCCCAAAGGACGTCACGGGTTACCAGCTGGTGGTTCACTGCGGCGGTTGTATGTTGAACCGGCGGGAGATGTCCTTCAGGGTGGAGGAAGCTGAGAGGCAGGGCGTATCCGTCACCAACTACGGCGTGCTGATCGCCTACGTGCTGGGCATCCTGCCTCGGGCGCTCGCCCCCTTCCCCGCCGCGCGCCTGGCTCTTACGGAATGATAAAACCTGCCGCGCTGCCTGTGTGCATTTTCTCTCAGAATATGGTATGATGGAGAAAAATTGTGGGGGGCGGTGCGGATGAAGCGAAGGCTCGCGGGGTATCTGACGGTCTCTTTT
>JAEVZE010000308.1 GCA_023392395.1 Bacillota bacterium | reverse complement strand
GTTCTTTCTCTCGCTCTCGCTGTATCGTTTTCAAGAATCGCTTGCCCGCGCTTCCCGGTTTCGTTTGCCCCGTTTTTCGCGTGCTTGAGTATAATACCACGGCGCATGACCGTTGTCAATACTATTTTTGCAGCTTTTTTTGACTTCACAATTTGTTAATATCCCGAACCTTGAGCAGCGGCTGCAGCTGTTCGCCACGCAGCGCACTCAGCGCCGCGGCGCGCAGGTCCTGAGCCTCCAGCACCAGCGAGGTGGGCTTTCGCACCGGGTCATCCTGAAAGAACGGTACAAAGTAAACATGCTTGCGCTCCATCAGGATCCCGATGTTCTTGGCGCTGTTCGACAACCCGTCATTGGTAGAAATGCCAAGCAGTACCGGCCTTGCATTTCGAAGCTGCGACTTCACCGCCATCGCCACCGGGGTATCGGTAACCCCCAGCGCGAGCTTGGCCAGCGTGTTCCCCGTGCAGGGTGCGACGATCACAAGATCCATCAGTTTCTGTGGCCCGATGGGTTCGACTTCCTGGATCGTGTGCCAGCAGCCGCGGCCGCAGATCTTCTCCAGCTGCGCGCGGATGGACGCCGCGGTCCCAAACCGCGTGTCCATGGAATAGACGTTGTCGGATAGGATCGGGTACAATTCCGCGTCGTTCAGGTCCTCCAGCGCGTCAAACACGCTATCGAAGGTGCAGAACGAGCCGGTAATGGCGACGGCGACGCGCTTTCCCTTGAGTTCATTCATAGGTAACGCCTCCCTTTCTCGCTTCACGAATTGCGGCGAGCAGCGCGCGCCCGGCGCTCTCCGGGCAGAACCGGCCCGGCAGGCCCGGCTCACGCCACGCATTGAGCCCCATCGCCAAAGCGGCCTTCAGATCCGCGCCGTAGGGCGGGCTGCTCAGATCGACCAGCAGCGCGTCGTGCCGGAGACACGCCAGCTGCCGGGTCTCCAGTACGCGCTGCGGCGGTGTAGAAAATACCACGCGCTGTGCTGGCAGATGGAGAAGCATCTCTTCCATGTCGACCGCCCGGGCGCCGGCGTGCGCAGCCAAGCTCCTGGCCTCCGAAGAACGAGCCGCCACCGTCACCCGCGCGCCGTAGCCCAGCAGCATGCCGGTCAGCGCGCGGCCGATGCGGCCGTAGCCGATCACCATCACATTGGCTTCGGACAGCGAATAGAGCGCGCGCTCCGAAACCGCATGGATCGCGCCCTCGGCGGTGTAGACCGCGTTGCGCAGCGTGAGGTGCTCGTTGCCGTTCAAACTTGCCGTCGGATATTTCAGGCAGAAATCTTTGGGAATCTCGCCCGGGCCAAACAGGTAGACCTGCGTGCCCGGCGTCAGCGCTTCCCATACTTCCTCCGGCCGGTACGGATTCTGCGCGTAGGGAAACGTCATACCAGCCGCCCCAAATGGATTATGTAGAATGACGACTTCCGCGTCCCGCAGGTCCGCGAGCTTCGCGGGCGGGATGTCCAATCCCGAATACTCGAGGCCCAGGCCGGCCGCGTCTACGCCGTCGCGCCGCGCCCAATCGACCAGGTGGGCGTAGCGCAGATCGCCCCCGATCGCCACAAGTTCCATACCCCTCTCCCCTTTTATAGCCGATTCCAAACGCATCCTATGCCCGGCGGGGAGGGCGCGTGAAGCGCAAAACAAAGAGGCCCCCCTCACGGAGGCCTCTGTATCGCGTTTTTGTGCTAGAGTTCGTAGCCCGGCTTACTTGAAAGGCCGTGCTGGCGGTCAAAGTTTTCCTGGTTCTTCTTCATGTACCGCTCGTACAAATCCTCGGCGTCCATGCCGGCAGATAGGCACATGCTGACGAAGAAGTGGAGAAGGTCCACCAATTCCTCCCTCAGTGCGTCGGAATCGACGGGTTTTGGGTTCTTCCACCACTTGAAGTTGACCTCGTCCAAGAGCTCCGAAAGCTCAGAGATGGTGGCCAGCGTCTGCATCTGGATCCACTTCTCCATCGGGATGCCCTCAAGGCCCCGGCGCTCGATCAGTTCCTCGTTGAAGGCCTTTTGCAGTTCAAAGATGCGCTCCAGCTTGTCCATTACACTTCAAGCCCTTCCGCGCCCTTTCCGACCAGCGAGACCGACGGCTTCGCGCTCAGGAGCTTGCGGGTCAGCTCGAAAACCTGCTCGTAGGTGATGGCGTCGATCTTCCGGATGACCTCCTCCTCCGTCTGCTCCGCGTTCAGCAGCAGCTTCCGGCGGCCCAGCGCGTTCATGCGGCTGGACGTGGACTCCAGGCCCAGGATGTAGCTGCCCTTGAGCTGCGCGCGCGCCTGATCAAACTCCTGCCTGGTCAGGCCGTCGCGGCTGATGCGCTCGATCTCCTGGTGGATCAGCTTCAAAACCTCCGGCGCGTGCTCGATGCTGGTGCCCGCGTAGATGGCGAAAAGGCCTATGTCCGAATAGGACGCGGGATAGCTGTACACCGTGTAGGCCAGGCCCCGTTCCTCGCGGATGGACTGGAACAATCGGGAACTCATCGCGCCGCCCAGCACGCTGTTCAGAATCGACAGCGGGTAGATCTCGTCCGAGTCCTGGGGGACGCCGGGGTAACCCACCGTCAGGTGCAGCTGCTCGATGTCCTTTACGCGGCGGATGATCTGAGGCTTGGCGGGCTTGGTGCGATAGGACGGGATGGGTTCGCCCGGCTCCCACGACCCCAGGTATTCCCCGGCCAGTTTGAGCACAGCCTCCCAGTCGTAGTTGCCAGCCAGCGCCAGCACCGCGTTCTCCGGGCGGTAGAACTTTTTGTAGTAGTGCATGAGCTTGGCGCGAGTCAACGCGCCGACGCTCTCCTCCGTGCCCAGAATGGGCCTGGCCAGCGGCTGGTCGCCGTACTGCGCCAGCATGATGAGCTCGCTCACCAGATCCTCCGGTGAATCCTCGGCCATCGAGATCTCCTCGAGGATCACGCCCTTCTCCTTTTCCAGCTCCTGCGGGCTGAACAGGGAGTTTAGCACGATGTCCGAAATCACGTCGACGGCCAGCGGCAGGTCTTCGTCCACCACCTTGGCGTAGAAGCAGGTGCACTCCTTGGACGTGAAAGCATTCAGCTGGCCGCCCACGGCGTCCATGGCCTCGGCGATGTCCCGTGCGGTGCGCTTTTTCGTGCCTTTGAAGAGCATGTGCTCAATGAAGTGGCTGATGCCACCCTGCTGACGGGTCTCATACTGAGAGCCGCTTCCGACCCACAAACCCACCGACACCGACCGAAAGTGCGGGATCTTCTCGGCAATGATTCTGAGCCCGTTGGGAAGCGTATATAGATCGTACATGCGTGTCCTCCTGAAAAATGCGGGGAACCGGGCGCTGCCCAATTCCCCGCTCGGATGGCTTCGTCAGCGCCTGAACGGCGGCCTTCCGCCGTCGCGGCCGCCTTCGCGGCGAACCGGCGGACGGCGAACCGGCATGGCGGGGTTGTCGTACTCGATGTCGGAGCGGATCAGGTTCACACGGCCCTGGGCATCGATCTCCGCGACCTTGACGGGCAGCGTGTCGCCGATGGAAATCACATCCTCGACCTTTTCCACACGCTCGTTGGCCAGCTTGGAGACGTGCAGCATGCCGTCCTTGCCGGGCGCGTACTCCAGGAATGCGCCGAAGGGCATGATGCGGACCACGGTTCCCTCGAACTCGTCGCCCACCTGCAGCTCCTTGGTGATGCCTTCGATGATCTGGCGGGCCCGCTTCGCGGCCGCCTCGTCGGAGGTGGCGATGTAGACGCTGCCGTCATCCTCGATGTCGATCATGACGCCGGTCTGCTCAATCATCTTGTTGATGGTCTTGCCGCGGGGGCCGACCACTTCGCCGATCTTCTCCGGGTTGATCTTGAACACGATGATCTTGGGCGCGTACTTGGAAAGGCTCGGGCGGGGCGCCGGCAGCGCCTCCAGCATCTTGCCCAGGATGTGCATGCGGCCGTCGAAGGCCTGGGACAGCGCCTGGCGCAGGATCGGCTCGTCGATGCCCTTGATCTTGATGTCCATCTGTATCGCGGTGATGCCAAGGGCCGTGCCCGCGACCTTGAAGTCCATGTCGCCCAGGAAGTCCTCAAGGCCCTGGATGTCGGTCAGCACCGCGACCTTGCCGGTGGACTCGTCCTTGATCAGCCCCATTGCGACGCCGCCGACGGGGCGTTTGATCGGCACGCCCGCATCCATCAGCGCCAGCGTGGAACCGCAGACGGATGCCTGGGAGGTGGAGCCGTTGGAGCTCATGACCTCAGAGACCAGGCGCAGCGCGTACGGGAAGTCGTCGGTGGACGGGATCATGGGTTCCAAGGCCCGTTCCGCCAGCGCGCCGTGGCCGATTTCACGGCGACCGGGGCTGCGGGTGGGCTTGGCTTCGCCGGTGGAATAGCCCGGGAAGTTGTAGTGGTGCATGTAGCGCTTGGATTCCTCGGGGTAGATGGTGTCCAGCGCCTGCTGCTCGGAAACCGGCGCCAGCGTGGCGACGGTCATGACCTGGGTCTGGCCACGGGTGAACACGGCGGAGCCGTGGGCGCGGGGCAGCACGCTGGTCTCGCAC
>JAEVZE010000264.1 GCA_023392395.1 Bacillota bacterium | reverse complement strand
GGGTACAACCAGCGGGCAATCCTTCGGGCGATTTTTCAGCAGGGCGTCACTTCGCGGGTCGCGCTGTCTAAGCTGCTTGGCATCAGCAAACCCGCGATTTCCGAAAACCTGTCGCCTTTTTTAACCTCCGGCCTTGTGGAGGAGATCGGCGAAGGCGAGAGCGGGGAAGGGGGCGGCCGCCGCCCTAAGATGCTGCGCATCAACGTCAACCACCGATATATCATCGCAATCGACCTGATCCGCACGGAGTTGGTCTTCGCGCTGGGGAACCTCAACGATGAGATCGTGGAAACCTTGTGCGTTCCGGCCCCGGCCGATACACGCATGGAGGCGTACATTGAAACCGTCTGCTACGGCGTCGAGCAGCTTCTGGGCCGGCGTGCGCTGACCCCGCGCGACGTGGTCTTTATCTCGTTTGCGTCACCCGGCGTTTACGACAACGACGGCAACCACCTGAGCTGCAATCAAAAATACTCCGGCGCGCCCTGGGCCTCGATTAACCTGTGCGACGCGATGCGCGAACGATTTCAGGTGGAGAGCATGGCCATCAACGACGTCAACGCCGCCGCGCTGGGCGAGCGGTTCCTATCCGGCGAGACGCGCATGGATAATATGCTGTACGTAAGCTGTGGGCTGGGTTTTGGCGCGGGGCTGATTCTGGACGGGCAGCTCTACGCCGGGCGCCACTTCGCAGCGGGCGAAATCTATAACTACGTCGACCGGGACCATATCACAAGAGCTGTCGGCATTGAGGAGGACATCTGCACCAAGGGGCTTGTCCGGCGTGTGCGGGAAGCAGCTTTGGCGGATGCGAATGCCGGATTTCCGGAGCCGGGACGGATCGACTTTTCGACCGTGGTGAATGCGTTCCGGGCGGGCAATCCGCTGGTGATGCGCGTTGTGCGAGAGGTCTGCGAGACGATCGCGATCATTACCTTCAACTTTGCAAGTCTTCTGGATGTGGAAAAGGTGGTTTTCGGCGGGGAATATCTGGCGTTTGGCTCCGTCATGCTCGAGGAAATGGAAGCGCTGCGCGCCCGCTGGTCCATGATCGCGCCGGAAATCTCGCTGGCGTCGGTATCCCAGTACGCCGGTATCCACGGGCTTCTGCATGCGGCACGGGAAAAGTATTTTGACGACCTCTGCCAAAAGGCCAACCGTAAGGAGGCGCTGATGGGATGAACGCTATAGAGCGAACGCTCGCGACCATACATTGTGAAGCCTGCGACCGGGTTCCTGTCATCCCGCTGATCATCCAGCACTCGCTGGAGGTCTCGGGCATCACGCATTCGCGCTACTCCTCCGACCCGGAGGCGCTGGCCGCCTCCCAGATCGCCGCGTGGGAGGCATATGGCTACGACGGTTTCCACATCACCTCAGACAACTACGTGGTGTCCGAGGCGCTGGGCAACCGCGTCGTCCTGCCGGAGGACGATCCGCCGCAGAAAGTGTTCACTTGTCTTTCGGATACGAAGGTTCTGTCAGCGCTCAGGCGCGATTTCGACCCGCAGACCGTCGCGCGCATGCCGGTGTTAATCAAAGCTACGCGCATTGCGCGTGCGCGGGTTGGCGGCCGCGCGTTTCTCAAGGCCAACTGTGACAGCGGCCCGTTCTCCGTGGCGGCCTCGCTTCGCGGTGCGGAGAATTTATTCTACGACCTATATGACGACGAGCAGTTCGTATACGACCTGATGGAGATCACTGCGGAAGCGATCGTGCGCTATGCCCGGGCGCTTGCCGCGGCGGGGGCTGATGCGATCACCTACGGCGAATCCACGGGGAGCCTTGTAAGCCGCGGAATGTTTGAAAAGTTCATTCTGCCGCTCAACCGGCATGTGGTGGGCGAGATCAAAAAGACGGGTCTGCCGGTGTTCTACCACATGTGCGGGAAGGTCGACCATGTGGTGGACCTGATGGCCGAAACCGGCGCGGACGTGCTGGAGCTTGACAGCTTCACAGACCTTCAGGTTGCCTATGAGAAGACGGCGGGCAAAATATGCATCGAGGGCACCGTGGATACGGTGTCCTCTCTTTTGCGCGGAACGAGCCGGACGGTGTATGACGAATCCCGCCGGGTGATTGAAACCGCCCGCGGCAGGGGCCTCATTCTCAGCAGCGGCTGCGAGTTGCCGCGCAAGACGCCGCCGGACAATGTACGCGCCATGCTGCGCGCGGCCGTGGATGCGGCCGAAGGGCGGAATCCATAGGAAACTGATTTGCGGAACGCCGCAAAAATAATAGAGGAGGAAGTCCTATGAAAAAGACGATTTGGATTGCCCTGGTTCTGGTCGTCTGCCTGCTCGCCGGCACCTCGACAGGCTTCGCGTCCGCCGCCAAGCCTTACGAGGGCCAGACGCTGACCGTGCTGTTCATGTCCAGCGTGTACGCCGAAGCCGCCCGCTCCGTCGCGGGCGAGTTCGAGGCCGCGACGGGTGCAAAGCTGGAAGTCGTGGACTACCCCTACATCACGTTGCATGACAAGGCGCTGCTGGACCTGACCAGCGGCACCGCGTCATATGACGTGATCGACGTCGCCTGCCAGTGGGACGGCGAGTTCGCCCCCTATCTGGAACCGCTGGACGCCTACATCCAGAAGGACAGCTTTGACACCACCGCATTCATCGAGAACGTGTTCAGCCAGGCCGGACAATGGCAGGGCAAGATCACCGGTATCCCCAACGCCAACACCCCGCAAGTGGTCGCGTACCGCACGGACCTGATCCCCGAGGGCCTGCCCAAGACGTGGGATGAGTACTGCGCGCTGCTTGAGAAGCTCAACAATCCCAAGGATGGCGTCTACGGCCTCGCCACTCCCGGCGTCCGCGAGCAGTACGGCGGAATCTGGGATTCGATCCTCTGGTCGATGGGCGGTGCCTGGGCTGACGAAGACTGGAACATCACCATCGATTCCGCCGAGGCCCGCAAGGCGCTGGAGTCCAGCAAGCGCCAGCTCGCCTGCGCCGACCCCGCCGCGCTCTCCTGGGGGCTTGAGGAAGCCATCGCCGCGTTCCTGGACGGCAAGGCCGCCGTCTGCGACGCATGGCCGACGCTGGGCATCACCCTGAAGGGCAACGACCCCGCGCAGAGCAAGATCGTGGGCAAGTGGGCGCTGGGCACCTTCCCCTACGAGAAAAATGGCATCACCAACCTGAGCGCCTGGGACCTTGCGATCAACGCGGCCTCCGCCAAGAAGGATCTGAGCTGGGAGTTCATCAAGATGTACACCACCGTAGAGAACCAGCAGAAGTTCTACGAGCAGTTCTACATCTTCTCGCCCCGCAAGGCCTTCTGGGAGCAGGACGCCATCAAGGAAGCCGGGCTGTACCCGCTGCGCACCGCGCTGGACACCGCGCTGATCTGGTGGCGCGTGGCCGCCT
>JAEVZE010000152.1 GCA_023392395.1 Bacillota bacterium | reverse complement strand
AGTTGTTGTTGCGCCCGTAGCGGCTCTGGCCGCTGTGAACCGCCAAGAGCTTCAGCGGTGGGTGCATCTTCAGGACCGAAAATCCGCCCTCCCGGAGCATGTCCTCCACAAACTCCTGAAGCTTCTCCTCGTCGTCGCGGCCTGCGTAGGTTGGCGGCAGGGTGACCTCATGATCGCGCCCATCCCAGCGGAAGGTTAGGCGGAGGATGGGCTGGGAAATTGCGGCAATGATGACCGACTTCGCGCCCGGAAGGCGTGCGGCATACTCGTAGGAGAGCCAGGGCAGATAGCGCTCGCAAAAGGTTCTGTTCAGAGTTCCATCCTGGCAAAGCCGGTCCATCTCCGCCCGAAGATCCTGAAGCCTCTCGATTGGTACGATTCTTCCCACGCAGCCCCGCTGTTCCAGCGCCTCCATCAGCCTCTCCCACATCTGAACCATGCGCACGCTCCTTTTTGTAACGCTCTAATTTACATTTGAGCGTTACTATGATATGATGATCCTAGCACCAATCTCCGCCAATGTCAAGAGCGACCCGGGGGGCTTGCGCATGGATTTTCTCGCGCTGGATTTCATCAACACCGAGTGGTTCGCCACCCATTACCACTTCCGGGATATGCTCTTGGAGCCAGACCTGCGGGAGGATTTTTTGCGTAAACAAGGGCTGACGCCGGACGCCGCGCTCGGCCCGGAGTGCGTGCGGGCGCTGACGGAGGAGCGCATGTTTCTCAAGGACGCGCTTGTTTCGTTGATCGAAAAAGAGCAGTTTCCGAAGGGCGCGGAGGCAGAACTGAACCGGTATCTGACCCTTTCCTCCGGCCGCAGGGCGGTTCTCCTGCGGGAGGGGCGCTTTGAGGTCTCCTTTCAGCCCGACGAAAAAGATTGCCACTGGATCATGGCGGAGGTTGCGCAGTCCTTTATCCGTCTTGCGGACATGGACGCCGGAAGGCTTAGGATGTGCGAAAACCCCGCCTGCAGATGGTTTTTCTACGACGAAACGCGCAGCCGCACCAAACGATGCTGCGACGCCACCTGCGCCAGCCTTGTGAAGGTTCGCCGCTACCGCGCCAGTAAAAAGGAAACCGATCCCCCAAAGTAGAAAATCAGTCTTATGACTTGGAGCGTTCCATTTTTCGTACAAAAAACCGGCTTCAGCGCGATGGGCACTCCGCGAAAAGTGCACATTCCTGAAGCCGATTCCGTTACGGAGAGAATACCAGCGCTGGCGGCAAGCACTCGCCAAACTCCATCGACGAATCATGCAATACGTCGTATTCCCCAGAAGCTGATCCCCCGCTCTCCCCTTTTCAATTCAGCCTGTTCACGACGGCAAACCGCCGGACGGCCGTTTGAAGATGCGAATGCCGTTTGGCGATATCGTTGCCACCTGCTCTCCATCGAGAGCAACCCACGATGGATCCATTTCAAACGGCCGGGTCTCGCCGGTATGGTTCAGGACAAAGAGATAGTCGGCCACTCTGCCGTGGCGAACGGTCATCTCCACATCCTGCGGGGAATTTCCGGCGGATTGCAGGCCGCACACATCGGCCAGCATGCCGGCCAGCGCCCCGCACAGATCCTGAGCCGGCTCCGTCGCGACGTAGACAACGCGCCCCTTCCCGTATTCGTTCACGGTGATCGCGGGCAGTCCGTCGTAGTCTCCGCCGGTAAAGCTCGCGACGGTGCGCGCGCCCCTCAGCGTAACGACGTCCACCCATTTGCCCGCTGAATAGACTTTCCCGTCGCCGCGCCACCGCACCTCGACGGGCTCATCGTACCGCATACAGTCGTAATCATCGATGGAGATGCCCGCGAGCTCGCTCAGCATGCAGGGCAGTTCCCCCGATTCGAAGCAGACATTTTCCTCGTTTTTCACGCCGCTTCGCATGGTAACGAGCAGTGTGCCGCCCTCCTTCACGTATTTGGAAAACCGCGCAGCCGTCTCCTCCGTCACAATCAGCGAAAGCGGCGCAAGCACGAGACTGTACTGGGAGAGATCCGCGCCCTTCCCAATGAAATCGAGGGCGATATTCCTCCGGTAGAAGCCTTGGTAATAAGCGAGTACCTGGCTTACATAGGTCAAACCCGGATGATGCGGCTGCACCTGAAACGCCCAGAGCTGGTCGTAGTCGAAAAGCACCGCCGCGTCCGGCCGGGTGACAATGCCTTGCACGTCCTGAAGCACCGGTTCGAGCGCCGCCATCGCATCCTTGAGCTCGTAAAAACGCCGGTTCGGCACGCCGTTGTGCGGCAGGATGCCATGCCAGTACTGCTCCGTGCCAAAGGTACATGTTCGCCAACGGAAGTATACAACGGCGTCAGCGCCGTGAGCGACCGCGTGCGCCGTCCACAGGGCAAGCTGTCCAGGGCGCGGCGTCCGGCCAAGGATCGCGCCGCCCGTAGGGCCGGACTGCAGTTCCATCATCCAGAAATTTTTCTGCTTCAGGCCGCGGACGAAGTCCAGGTGCGCGGAGATCTCGTGCGCCGAAAGCGGCGCATCAAAATAGTAGCCCGTCGGGTACAGGTCGTTTGAAACGAAATCGAGCGGCTGCGCCAGTTTGAAGTAATCCGTCTTGGGGTGGATGCCCATCATATTGTGGGTGATAAACTGGTTCGGGCACAGCTTTCGGAGGATATCGATCTGCATTTGCTGGAAGTCCACGACAAGACTGGAGCAGAAGCGCTTCCAGTTCAGAAGCAGCGACGGGTTGTGCGCCGTGGGCGTAACGCGCGGAACGGGTACCTGTTCGAATTTTTTGTACTGCTGGCTCCAGAAGGCCGTGCCCCAGGCGCTGTTGAGCGCTTCGACGTCGCCATATCTGGCCTTCAGCCAGCTGTGGAAAGCGCCTTTGCAGCTGTCGCACATGCACAGGTTTTCGTGGCTGTTGCCCAGCTCGTTGTCGATCTGCCAGCCGGTCACGTTCGGGTTGTCCGCGAAATGAGACGCCATGGCGGTCACCAGGCGCGTAACGTGCGCGCGGTAGGCCTGATTGCTCTGGCAGTCGTGGTGGCGTCCGCCGAAATGCTTGTGGAGCCCGTTTTCGTCCACAGGCAGAATGTACGGATTCTTTTCAATGATCCACGCGGGCGGGGCCGCGGTGGGCGTGCCCAGCACCGTCTTGATCCCCTGGCGCGCCAGGACGTCAATGGCCTCGTCCAGCCAACCGAATTGGAAATCCTCCTCGGACGGCTCCATCTTCGCCCAGGAAAATTCCCCCATCCGGACGATGCCGATCCCCATGTCGCGCATCATGGCGGCGTCCTTTTCCCAGCGGGAGCGCGGCCAGTGCTCCGGGTAATAGTCCACGCCGAAAAACGCGCTCATATATTGACTCCTCGCGCCATGTCCGGGTCATTCGAAGCGACCGCAATCGTTCTGAATTCGTTCCAGAGCTCCGTGAGGTCGCCCGCACGGTGCTTTCTTACGGCGCAGTAGAAATGCCACAGCGTCCCGTCCTCAAAGAACATGGCCGGTTTGTGGGCATGAACTTCGTCCATTTCGCCTTCGGCGCCGATGGTCAGCACCGGCGCGTCGACCTTTTCCCAACTAAGAAGATCGTGCGATATCGCCAGCCCGTCCTGCGCGTGCAGGTCGTCGTAGCCATAGTAGAACATGAGCCATTTGTCCGCGTCCCGGACGACGTAGGGATCGGACGCGAAGCGGCTGTCCCAGCGACCTTCGTCCACCTTCAGAACGGGGTTGTGCGACGATTTTTCCCAATGAATCATGTCAAAGGATACCGCCACGCCGGTCTGCTCGGCCCAATGGGGCTCGTCCGTCTTCGCGTTATAGAACAAGTAGTATTTCCCGGCCTCCGAGATCAGGCAGGCCTTGTACAGGCCGCCGCACTCCCAGGGCGCGCCGCCCCGCCAGGTGAGCACCGGCTTTTCAAGGCGGTGCCACTCGTGGAGCGCTTCGTCCTCGGACCATGCCAGACCAATTTCGGCCGGCCCCTCTTCATACCCCTGCGCAGGGTAAGCATGGTAGACCATCCAATAGCGCCCATCCACCTTTTTCAGGCGGGGGATCGCATAGAGGTCGTCACTCTCCTTCAAGATCCACGTTCCGCAGGCGCCGATGCCATCCCAGCCGCCCTCCCCGCGCTCCAGGATTGTCTTTTCGTGCGTCCAGTGGATCAAGTCGCCGCTCGTCGCCAGCGCCGTCTGGTAGCCATACCCGTCGTATCCGGTGTACATCATATAGTACCGGCCGTTGTGCTTGAAGACGAAAGGCACATCAACAGAGCGGGCGTCGAAGGCCCCCTCCTTCCCCGAGCCCGTCAGGACGGGTCGGGGATGCTTGTAAGGGGTAAGGTACTTTCGAATGCCCGGATCGGAAATACGGATCATACAACGCCTCCCGCATACGCTTTATTATCAAGAATCATGACTCAGCGCCCTGCAATGCCGCTCGCAAACGCCTCAAAGTCGGGAATCATGACCTCCGCGCCGCCATACATGGCCGACTCATGGGCGCAGATGCCCGGCGCGGTCCAGTTTGCCGCGGTCACCTCATCGATCCAGGGCCGCCTGTTTTCCACAATTGAAGAAACGAACTCGTGCACCATGTGGGGATGCGCGCCGCCGTGTCCGCCGCCGGCTTCGAAGGACTTCTGCGGGTTGGTCTCGTCAAAGAAGCGGCTCTTTACGGTAAAGCGCCTGATGGCCTCGGGCAGCGAACCGCTGTCGCCTGGCATTTCCATGCGCTCCCAACGGACTTTCTGGCCGCGCCAGACGACGCCGCCCGCATCGATGTTCTTGCCGCCCATTTCAAGGATCAGCGGTCTTTCCTCCTCCTCGACTTGTTGCCATTCAAAGGTCTTCTTCTCGCCGTACACGTTGAAGCTCTCCGAATAGAGCACGGCGGTGTGGAAGAGCGAGCGCGTAACCTCCGCCTTCAGATCCTCGCCCAGGTCGAAGATGGCGGTTTCGATCGGGTAGGGATTCCCATAGTTTTCGACCAGCGCCCGGCGCATGACCCCGGAACCGAAACAGTGTACGCGCAGGGCCCGGCGGCCGCTCAGCGCCAACAGCGGAGAGACCGCGTGCGTCGCGTAGTGCATCGGCGGGAGGCCCATCCAGTAGTCCGGCCAGAACTCCATGTCCTGATAATGCGCGCCGCGCAGAAACTGGATGCGGCCGAATTCCCCGCCGCGCTGCATCGCGCTCGCGTACAAAAAATGCTTGGTGTAGACGGACGTCTCCATCATCATGTAGTTTTTGCCGGAACGCCGGACCGTCTCGATGATCCTGCGGATGCCGTCCAGCGTCGTCGCCATGGGCACGGTGCAGGCGCAGTGTTTTCCGGATCTCAGGACGGCGAGGGTCTGTTCCTCGTGCAAGGGAATCGGCGTGACGAGATGGACCGCGTCGATCAGCGGGTCTTTCAAAACCTCGTTCAGCGAACTCCTGCGGTCTTCAATCCCAAATGCATCGCCGACCTCCCGGAGAATCTCGGGGTTCTGGTCGCAGAGGACGACTTTTCCCACGCCGGGGTGCAGCTTATAGATCGGCGCAAACGCCGCGCCAAAGCTCAGCCCAACCAGCGCGACCGTCATTTGGGGGCTTTTCGGGTGCATGGCAGCTCCACTCCTTAACGCAAAGGCGGAACATTCGTTCCGCCTTTGCGCGACTTATGCGAAAACCTGATTGATTACTTCTGGCTCTCAAGATAGGCGTTGTATTGAGCCTTGACTTCCGCGTACACCGTGTCGAGGCCGGCGACCTTGCACTTGTCGTTGAACTCGCTCAGCGTCGCCTGCACGTCGTCCACCAGGCCCAGCTCGAGCATCGGAACGTACTGCGAGCAGACTTCGCTGATGGCGGCAAGCTCCGGCTTGACGGGGGTTTCGTCAAAGATGAAGCCGCTGGTGATTTCGGTGACGGCGTCGCCGAACAGCTCCTGACGGATCTCGCTGGCTTGGGCGCCGGCTTCGCCCGCGATGCGCTCAAGCTTGTCGTTTTTGAGGCCCCAGGACAGCGGGGCGTTCGCTACGACGTAGTTGCCCTGGTTGGCGGCCAGCGTGTAGGTGGTGTCGCTGGTGGCGTTGTAGTGCTCGCCTTCGATGCCGTAGCGGCACAGGTCGTACATCGCCTTGTCGTTTTTGAGCAGGTCCAGCGCCATCATGGCCCGTGCGAGTTTGGAGGACGTGGCGGGGACCGCGAAGCCGTCGCCGGTGTAAATG